>NZ_JBFRFA010000023.1:0-57414 GCF_052114585.1 Pedococcus sp. 2YAF34 | reverse complement strand
CGCCCGAGCCGCCGGGCGGCGGCCGTCGCGGCGCCCACGCTGTCACCGTCCGGCACGGCGTCGTCGAGCTGCAGGGTCCCCTCGTCGGCGGCCTGCACCAGCACGTCCCGCAGCGCGTCGGCGCACGCGGCGAGCGCCACCCGTTGCATGACGACGGGCTCGAGGGCCTCACGCCACCTCATGGGCGTCCTCCCCCGGGCCGAGGGCCGACCCCAGCGCCGACCGGAGGTCCGACCCGACTCCCGAACCGCGAGCCGACTCGTGAGCGGACCCCTGGGCCGACCCACCGTTGCCGCCGAGGGCGGCGAGCTCGAGGGCCGCCCGCACCCGCCAGGCGTCGACCGAGAGCAGGGCCACCGCCCCCACGAGCACCTCGTGGCCGGGAGGGCTGCGCCGCACCATGGCGCCGGCGTCGCGGTCGACCCGCCGCCACCACCGCGCCTCGGCGCGCCACAGGTCGTGGGGCCCGGACACCCCGGTCAGGGCCCACGAGGCCGTCCGCGGCAGGGCCCCCACGAGCTCCTGCACCGAACCCGCGCGCACGGCGGCCCAGCCCACCACCCGGGCTGCTGCGACCCGGCACGGCTCCGGCAGCGGCCCCTGCCCCGCCTCGAGCTCGCGGGCGAGCAGCAGGGCCACCGAGCCCGCAGCCCAGGGCGTCGCCTCCGGCACCACCGACACGAGCCGGTCCGCGGCCACGGCCTCCATCGTCACGCCGACGGCCCGGAGGTCGTCGCTGCCGGGGTCACCCCACGCCGAGGTGGCCAGCTCCTGTCTCACCTCCGCGGGCGTCGTGGCCCCCTGCACCCGCTGCCAGGCGGTGCCGAGGCCGGCGAGCCGGTGCGGGGCGCGCGGCCGGCGACCGGCCAGGGACTCGAGGTGGTCGAGGGTGTTGGCGACCTCGACCGGCGCCACCATCGCGCGCAGGATCGCCACGCCCTCACGCGGCGACCAGCCGGCGAGGACCCGCAGGTTCCACACCATGGTGTCGACGACCGCGTGCTGCGCCTCGGCAAGCGTCTGGCCCGCCCGCACGTCGTGGCCGTAGGTCGAGGCGGCGAGGAGCTCGACGGCGTCCTCCCACGAACCGGCCTCACCGAGGCGGGTGGCACCGGCCGACCCGAGTCGGCGGCTGGTCATGGCGCGAGCGCGGACGCCTACGGCCACCCACCCCGCACTCATGGTCGACCACCGGGGCCGGTGTCACGTCCCGGTGCCTCCGCCAGGAGCGCCCTCACCGAGGCCACGACCTGCTCCCGGTACGTCGGCAGGAGCTCGCCCAGGCGGACGCCGAGCCGGGAGGCGTGGGCCGCTGCATCGGCCTCCACCACCGCGCCACGGGAGTCCGCCTCGGCCAGCTCCTGAGCCCTGGCATGCGCCCGTGCCGTCGCCGCCCGGGCGGAGGAGTCCGCCAGCAGCCGCTCGACGGCCAGGGCGTCGCGGGTGCGCGCCCGGTCGGCGTCGCGGCGCCCCTGCTCCACGACCTCGCGGCAGTGGGCCAGGGTCGGCGCGAGCGCGGTGAACACCGGCTCCAGCTCCTCGGCGAGGTCACGCGCCCGGTCGGCAGGCACGCCGGCCGGCGTGGCCGAACCCGGCCCGCCCGCGGGGCGGAACCGGTACAGCAGGTCACGGACTCGGGGCACGCGGTCCTCCTCTCCCCTCGCCACGGTAGGCAGCGCACCGAACGTCCCGAGGGGACATAGGTCCCGGGCCGCAGGGGCCCGCCGCTCCTAGCCTGAAGAGGCAGGACCAGCGACCGGTGACCCGGCCGACCCAGCGAGGTGAGCGATGTCAGATCTCGAGCGCAGCCGCATACGCAAGGAAGCCGCGGACGCCGTCACGGGGCGGGCACCACGCGACTCCGACCAGGCCGTCGACACCGCCTTGAGGCGCTACCTCGGGATCGCGATGTTCGACGCGCTGCGCCGTCGCAAGGACGCCCGCCGATCTCCCACGGCAGGCCCCGGTGAGCACGCGTCGACGGAGCAGGAGCCGCGGTCATGACTCGGCGGGTCGAGGAGATCCTGTCGTGGTACCCCGCCTCCAGCCACCGCACCCTGGCCAACCTGCGCCGCATCCTCGAGCAGGGCCGCACCGGCGGCTCCGGCAAGCTCGTGGTGCTGCCCGTGGACCAGGGCGTCGAGCACGGGCCGGCGCGGAGCTTCGCAGCGAACCCGGCGGGCTACGACCCGCGCTACCACGCCCGGCTCGCGCTCGACGCCGGGTGCAGCGCGCACGCACTGCCCCTCGGCGCGGCTGAGCTCGTCGCCCCGACGTACGCGACCGAGCTGCCCCTCATCCTCAAGTGCAACGGCTCCGACTCGCTCTACACGGGAGCCGACCCCGAGCCCGCCGTCGTCGCGACGGTCGAGGACGCGTTGCGCCTGGAGTGCGCCGCGGTCGGCTTCACGATCTACCCCGGCTCCGCCGCCCGCAACCACATGTACGAGGACCTGCGCCGGCTCGCGCGCGACGCGGCCGAGGCGGGGCTGCCCCTCGTGGTGTGGTCCTACCCGCGCGGGTCCGGTGTCTCGACCGAGGGACGCACCGCGGTCGACGTCGTCGCGTACGCGGCGCACCTCGCCTGCCAGCTCGGCGCGCACGTGGTCAAGGTGAAGCCCCCGACGCACCTCATCGAGAACGACGCCGCACGGGCCGCGCTGGAGAAGGCGGGTGTGCCGCTGGAGACGCTCGCGGACCGGGTACGGCACGTCGTGCAGTCGGCCTTCGACGGCCACCGCATCGTCATCTTCTCCGGTGGCGCGGCGAAGGAGACCGCAGCGGTGCTCGAGGAGAACCGGCAGACGGCACTCGGTGGCGGCTTCGGGACCATCATGGGCAGGAACTCGTTCCAGCGGCCCCACCAGGAGGCGATCCAGCTGCTGCACAACGTGATGGACATCCACCTGGGCGAGTAACGACCGGCGTCAGCCTGGCGGAGGCCCGTGCGACGGCCCGTGCGACGGCCCGGGTGAGCGGTTGCCCGGCTGGGCGGACCGCAGGGAGTAGACGGTGGTCCGGATGCGGTGGATCGTCGTGTCGAGCGACTCGGCCATCTCGAGGACGCGGGAGTGCACGGCGGTGTCGGTCTGCACCCTGCCTGCCAGTCCCTGCAGCCCCATCCCGACGCTGAACAGCTCGGTGATCACGTCGTCGTGCAGCTCCGCGGCGATCCGGTCGCGGTCCAGCAGCAGGTTCATCAGCTCCTGGTCGGACCGGCTGCGGTCGAGCTCGATGGCCAGCCCGGCGTGGGCGGCGAAGAGGGAGAGGTGCTCGACGTCCGACGCGGTGAAGACGGGCCGGTTGGCGAGCCGGGCGACGCTGAGGGTGCCGAGCACCTCGTCGCGGGCCTGGAGCGGGACGATGACCAGCGGGCCGAGCATCGCGGTGTCGCCGTCACCGAGCGTGCTGCCGTAGTCCTGGATGAGGCGCGGGGCCCCGGTCGTGAACACCCGGCCGGCATGGCTGCCGTCGATGTCGATGGGCAGGTCGGAGACCTGGTCGGCGAGGATCCCGGCCGCGGCGTCGACCCGGAGGGTGCCGGGCTCGACCCCGGGGACGGCGATCGCGGCGAGGTCGGCGTCGGCCCCGAGGGCCGCGTGCCTGGCCACCTGGGCGGTGGCGCGCTCGCCACCCTTGAAGAGGTCCTGGGTCAGCAGCGTCGACGCGGAGAGCCACCGGCGCTGCTCCTGGACCTCGGTGTGCACGCGGGAGTTGGCGATCGCCGTGGCCGCACTGTGCGCCAGGGCGGTCACGAGCTGCTCGTCCTCGTCGCTGAACTCGCCGTTCGCGCTCTCGGTGAGGTAGAGGTTGCCGAACACCTGGTCGTGGACGCGGATGGGCACCCCGAGGAAGCTGCGCATCGGAGGGTGGTTCTCGGGGAAGCCGACGGCGGCCGGGTGCTCAGCGAGGGCACGCAGCCGCAACGCCTCTGGGTGCTCGACCAGCTGGCCGAGCAGGCCGAGGCCCTTCGGCGGGTCTCCGATCAGCGCCACCGTCTCGGCGTCCATGCCAGAGTGGATGAACTCCACGAGGTGGCCACCCCGCACCACGCCCAGGGCGGCGTACCGTGCGTCGACGAGCTCCCGTGTGGCTTCGACGACGTGGCGAAGCACCACGTGCACGTCGAGGTCGCCGCTGAAGGCGGCGGTGGCACGCAGCAGTGCCCGGAGGCGCCCCTGTGTCGCGAGGACGTCCGCAGCCTGGCTGGTCAGCGCGAGCAGCGTCTCCTCGAGCGCCAGCCGGGGGGCGTCCGGGAAGGTCAGTCTCGGCGGCCCCGACCCGTCGCGCCCGGCCCCATGGTCGTTCCTGCCGTCATCCACTCCGCACCTCCGCCACGATCGACCCCGATCTCCGTGCGGAACAGCACCGTGGTCACCGGCGCCCGGACCTCCAGCATAGGCACAGGTCAGACGCTTGCCCACAAACTCTCGAGGCGGCCCTGACGACCACCGGCGCGGGGACGTTCGCCCCTTACCTGTGCATCCCCAGCAGGACTACTCCTGGAGCATGAGATCGACCTGGGCAACGGCCGTAGCGGCCCTGCTGATGGCCGGGTGCAGCACCGGTGGAGGACCAGCGCCGTCCACGACGGTGGGGCCTACGACCGCCGCCACGTCCTCCAGCACGACGTCCTCCCTCACTTCGACGACGACTCCTCCGACGACCCGGACGACCCCGCGCCGCACCACGACCAGCAGCACGACGACCCGCCCGTCCGCGCGGCCGACCACCCCGTCCCCCAGGCCCTCACCTCACCCCTCGACGTCCAGCAGGACCACCCCGCCGGTCACGAGCCTGCCGCCGGCCCTGCGCGACGGCGTCGTCACCCGCCTGCCCACCTCGTCGCGGGTCGTGGCGCTGACCTTCGACGGCGGGGCGGGCAACCAGGGCGCGGCCACCATCCTCGCGACGCTACGGGCCCAGAGCGTGCCGGCGTCGTTCTTCGTCACCGGGAAGTTCGCCGCGGCCAACCCCTCCACCACACGCCAGATGGCGGCCGTCGGACCTGTGGGCAACCACACGTGGAGCCACCCGGACCTGACCACCGTCGGCAGCAGCACCCTGCAGCAGGAGCTGTCGTCCACGCGCAGCGCCATCCTGGCCGCCACGGGCAAGGACCCCCGACCCCTGTTCCGGTTCCCCTTCGGCGCCTACGACTCCCGGGTGCTCGGCCTCGTCCACGCCCAGGGCTATGGAGCGGTCGGGTGGACCACCGACTCCCTGGGGTGGAAGGGCACGTCCGGCGGCATGACCGTGGACAGCGTCGTCGCCCGCGTGCTCGCCGGCCGCACCCCGGGCCAGGTCGTGCTGATGCACGTCGGTGCCAACCCTGACGACGGCACCACCCTCGACGCCGCAGCGCTGCCGCGCATCATCGCCGGCTACCGCGCAGCGGGCTACGGCTTCACCACCCTGACGGTGCTCACCCACTGAGCCCGTGACCGCGGGTGGTCCGCCCCGCCACCCCTTCCGACTGTGGTGCCGCGGTGACCCTCGATCCGTACGGTGGGGCCATGACCGCCGAGCCGCTGTGGGACCTGGTCGTGGTCGGTGCGGGTCCGGCTGGCGCGACCGCTGCACTCGGCGCCCTGCACGAGCGACCGGGCGCCCGCGTCCTGCTGCTCGACCGGGCCGACTTCCCTCGTGACAAGTCCTGCGGCGACGGGGTGGCACCCCACGTGCTCGACGTGCTGGAGCACGTGGGTGCCGGGGCCGTGGCGGACCGCCTGCGCCACGACCACTCCCCCGTGTCCACGCTCCAGCTGGCCCTAGGCGGCCTCGAGGTCGAGCGCGCCATGCGACGTCCTGCGCTCGTGGTGCCGCGCGCGGATCTCGACGCCCGCCTCGTGGACGCGGCCGTCGCCGCCGGTGCGGTGCTGCGCCGCCACCGGGTCAGGCACGTCGCGACCGCTGCCGGTGAGGTGGTGCTCGACGGCTCGGTCCGGGGGCGCGTGGTGGTCGCCGCCGACGGGGCCCGCTCGGAGGTACGGCGCGCGCTCGGTGCACCGCTGCCTGGCCGGGTCGCCCTCGGGCTCCGGGGCTACGCACCCACGCCGCGGCACCGGGCAGGTCGACAGGTCATCCGGTTCGGCGAAGAGCGCCAGCCGTCCTACGCATGGTCCTTCGACCGCGGCGACGGCTGGTCCAACGTCGGCTACGGGGAGGTGCTCGGCGGCCGCCACCACCCGCCGACGCACGCCCTGATGGTGGACCGGCTCGAGGCGCTGCTCCCCGGCTCGACCGCCGGTGCCGCCTCGTGGCGCGGGCACCACCTGCCGTTGTCGACCGCAGGCACTGGTCGAGAGCAGCCGGACGGCCGCGTGCTCTTCGCGGGCGACGCTGCAGGACTGGTCAACCCGTTGACCGGCGAGGGGATCTACTACGCCGTCGCGACCGGAGCCATGGCCGGCCGCCTCGCCGTCCAGGCGCCAGGCGAGGACCGGCACCCGCTCTTCCCGGTCGTCGCGGGCCGCGGCGCCGTCGACGAAGGGCCCGGCAGCGGGTACCGACGGGCGCTGCGGAGGCTGCTGCGCGGCAACCTCGCGAGCACGGCGGCCGCCGGCAGGCTGACCGCCTCCCCTCGGGTCCTCGCTGCCGGCCTGTCCGCGGCGGCCCGTGACCAGGAGGTCTTCGACGACCTTGTCGAGCTCGGGCTGGGGCGCGGCGTCCTCACGCCGAGGCTGCTGCGCGGGCTCTGGGGCGGCCTGGCGGGCGGGTCGCCGCACTGGGCTTCCAGGGACACCCGGGTTCCGGACCTCGGCTAGGGGCGCAGGAGCACGAGGGCCACGTCGTCGCGCAGGCCGTCCTCGGCGGTGAGCTCCAGCAGCAGCCGGTCGGCGAGCTCCTCCACGTCGAGCGACCGGTGCTCGGCGAGCACCCGGCTCAGCCGCGCGATACCGACGTCGAGGTCCTCCCCGCGACGCTCCACGAGGCCGTCGGTGTAGAGGAGCAAGGTGCTGCCCGGGGCGAGGGTGGCGGTCCCCAGGGGGCGCCGCTCGATGTCGGTCGTGACCGCCAGCGGCGGCCCCAGGGCGGCGTCGAGGGCCTCCACCGTGCCGTCCGGGTGCACCATCAGCGGCGGGAGGTGCCCGGCGCTGCTGTACGCCGCGAAGCCCAGGTGCGGGTCCAGGACCACCTTGACGGCGGTGGAGGCCGTGGCGTTGGGGTTGTGCCGTGCGATCTGGTCCAGCGCGGCGAGTGCCTGCGGCGGCCCCACGTCGGCGACGGTCAGCGCGGCCAGGGCGCTGCGCAGCTGTCCCATGACGGAGGCGGCGACGAGGCCGTGGCCGACGACGTCTCCCACCGCGACGGCGACGCGCCCGTCACCGATGTCGGTGACGTCGTACCAGTCGCCGCCGACGGACAGCGCCGCCGAGGCGGGCCGGTAGCGCACCGCGACCGCCACCCGTTCGAGCACGGCCTCGGGCACGGCCGCCGGCAGCATCGCGGACTGCACCGCCACCCCCAGCCGTCGCTCGGCCTCGACCGCCTCGTCGAAGAGGTGGGCCTGCTCCATCACCGCCCAGGCGGCGTGCAGCGCCTCCTCGGGCGATGCAGCGTCGCTCGGCGAAGCGCCGGCGCGCACCATCTCCCGGGCCAGGGCCGTCACGTCGAAGACGTTGAACAGCACCCAGCCGGGGTCCTCGCCCCGGGGCAACGGCACCGCGGTGCCCGCCCAGTACCGCTCGTCGAGCTCGCCGGCCACCCGCGCGGAGGGGATGTCGTAGCGCTGCGTCCCGAGGATCGCCGGACGGCCCGTGGCCAGCGCAGTCTGCATGACCGAGCGCACGCCGTCGACGGCGGTCGCGGGCACTCCGGCCTCGGGGAACGCGTCGAACAGGGCCCGTCCCACCAGCTGGTCCCGGTCCTGGCCGGCGACGCGCAGGTAGGCGTCGTTGCAGTCCTGGATCACCAGCTGGTCGTCGAGGACGACGCAGGCCGTCGGCACCGCGCGGAAGACCAGCTGGAAGTCCAGGCCGGTGGGCGCGGAGGGTCGCGTCGGGTCGGCGTCGGCGCGGTCTGCCGGGGGCATCCCCGCACCCTATGGCGTGGGGGCACCGCGGTGGGAGTGTTCGGGAAGACCGCCGCATGTGCTGCGGCGCGTCGCTGCCCACCTCGGCGTGGACGCTCGAACCCGGTCGCGCGAGCCGTCCCGTACCCGGTCACGCGCGGCGGTCGACCTCGTGCAGGGCCACCGGACCCAACCGACCGTCGTGCGCCGTCGCGGTCATGTAGGTGCAGGTCGGCTGGCGCCTGCGGTCGGTGGGCGAACCGGGGTTGAGCAGCCGCAGGCCGCGCGGCGTCGTCGAGTCCCAGGGGATGTGGCTGTGGCCGAAGACGAGGACGTCGAGCTCGGGATAGGCCGCCTCGCAACGCAGCTCGCGCCCAGAGGCCTGTCCCGTCTCGTGCACGAGGCCGAATCGCAGCCCCTCCACGTCGAGCTCGGCGACCTCGGGCAGCCGGTCGCGCAGGACGCCGTGGTCGTTGTTGCCGGCCACACCGACGAGGCGGCGAGCCCGCGACTGCAGGGCGTCGAGGAGGGCGACGTCGACCCAGTCACCGGCGTGCAGGACCAGGTCGGCCTCGTCGACCGCGCGCCACACCTCCTGCGGGAGGTCCTTGGCCCGCTTCGGCAGGTGCGTGTCGGCGAGCAGCAGCAGACGCGTCGTCATGGGGCCCAGTCAACCGTGCAGCCCCACCGACGGCGACAGCGCTACCCCGCGTGGGCGCGGACCACCTGGCGCTGGCGGCCGAGACCTCCGATGCCGAGCTCCATGACGTCGCCCGGACGCAGGAACACCTGCGGGTCCTGGCCCATCCCCACGCCGGGTGGCGTGCCGGTGTTGACGACGTCGCCGGGCTCCAGCACGAAGAACTGGCTGAGGTAATGGACCACCGTCACCGCGTCGAACACCATGGTCGCGGTCGATCCGGTCTGCCTGCGGGTCCCGTTGACGTCGAGCCACAGGTCCAGGGACCGGTGGTCGCCCACCTCGTCCGACGTCACCAGCCACGGTCCCATCGGGTTGAAGGTCGCGGCCGACTTCCCCTTGCACCACTGGCCGCCACGCTCCATCTGGAACGCGCGCTCGCTCACGTCGTTGCACACGGCGTACCCCGCGATCGCCGCCTCGGCAGCGGCGAGGTCGGGCAGGTAGCTGCACCGCCGGCCGATGACGACGGCGAGCTCCACCTCCCAGTCGGTCTTGGTCGACCCGCGCGGGATGACCACCTCGTCGTCAGGTCCCACCAGCGTGTTGGGCGACTTGGTGAAGACGATGGGTTCCTCGGGCACGGTCTGGCCCGTCTCGGCGGCGTGGTCGCGGTAGTTCAGGCCGATGCACAGGATCTGGTGCGGCCGCGCGACCGGCGCCCCGACGCGCTGTCCGGCCAGATCACGCACCTGGCCAGCAGCAGCGCGGTCGCCGACCAGCGACCGCAGCGCGTCGATCCCACCGTTCTCGAAGAACGCGGCGTCGAAGTCGCGCACCGCGTCCGCGACGTCCACGTAGGTGGAGTCACCCACCAGCACCGCGGGTCGCTCCTCGCCCACCGGTCCGATCCTCAACAGCCGCACGGTGCCGTCCTCCCTCTCCGACGCGTGGTCGGGTCCTCAGTACGTCGCACGGCCGCCGCTGATGTCGTAGACAGCACCGGTCGAGAAGCTGCACTCGTCGGACGCGAGCCACGCCACCAGCGCGGCCAGCTCCTCCGCCCGGCCCAGCCGCTGCATGGGGATCAGCGACACGAGGCGCTCCAGGACCTCTGGCGCGGTCGTCGCGTTCATCGGTGTCTCGAAGACCGCTGGCGCCACGGCGTTGACCAGGACCCCGGTCGTGGCCAGCTCCTTGCCCAGCGACTTCGTCATGGCGATGACGGCCGCCTTGGACGCCGAGTAGGCACTCAGCCTGGGGTTGCCGTCCTTGCCCGCCATCGAGGCGAGGTTGACGATGCGCCCCCAGCCGCGCTCGACCATGCCGGGCGCGACCGCGTGGCACATCCGAAAGGTCCCCGTCACGTTGACGGCGAAGGTGCGCTCCCAGTCGGCGGTCGAGACCTCCCACAGCGGCGCGTTGGGTCCGACGACCCCGGCACTGTTGACGAGCACGTCCACGGGCCCGACTCGTGCCAGCACGGCCAGCAGTGCCTGCTCGTCGGTGACGTCGACGACCTCGTCGGCTCCCGGGGCCACGTCGAGCCGCACCACCTCGAGACCCTCCTTGGAAAGGCGTTCGGCGCAGGCCGCACCCAGCCCGCTCATCCCGCCGGTCACGACTGCTCGTCTCACTGGCCACCTCCGGGCTCGTCGGGCCACCCGTCTGGTGTCCCGGGGTCGATGAGGGCACGCAGGTCAGGCCGCGCCCACGCGCCGGTCTGCGACACCGAGAGCCCGCCGTCGACGGGCACCACTGCTCCGGTGACGAACGAGGCGTCGCCGGATGCAAGGAAGTCCACGACCGCAGCGACCTCGTCCGGGGTGCCGGTGCGCCCCACCGCGTAGCCCTCGGTCGCGCGCTCGAGGTCGGCGCCGCCGATGAGGCCGGGCGCCACCGCGTTGACACGGATCCCCGCGGCCCCGTGCTCGAGGGCCAGGACGCGCACGAGCGCCTCCAGCCCACCCTTGGCCGCCGCATACCCGGCGACGCCGGGTGACACGAGTCGCGCCATCACCGACGACACCGCGACGACCGAACCGCCGGCGGGCATGTGGGGCAATGCAGCCCGTGCACTGTAGAAGGCCGAGTCCAGGGTCGCCCCGAGCGCGCTGCGCCACATCTCGTCGGTCTGGTCGACCGCCCGAGCGCGAGGGTTCACGGCAGCGGCGGCCACGAGGACGTCGATGCGTCCGTCGAACAGTCGCAGCACCTCGTCGAACACCCGGCGGACCTCGTCCGGGTCGGAGCAGTCGGCCACGAGGTGCTCGCACAGGTCGTCGGCCGGCGTGAGGCTGATGCCCAGGACCCGGTCCCCGCGCGCGAGGAACCTCCCGACGATGGCCAGCCCGATCGCCGAGCTCGAACCGACCACGACGACAGCGCGGCCCGGGCCCCCAGCGGGAGTGGGCCCGTCGGGCCGGCGCCCCTCGTGCAGCTGCGACATCAGCGGTCCAGGGACAGGCGGTAGGTGACGCGCGACGCCGCGACGTGGAGGTACTCGAACAGCACAGGCTCGCGGTCGGGCGCGAGGCACGAGGTGCGCTCCAGGAGCAGCACCGGGTCGCCCTTGGCCAGATGCAGGAGACCGGCCACGCGCTGGTCGGCCAGGCCTGCGCGGATGACGTGGTCGGCCCCGGCCAGCGGGGTCCCGTACTTCTGCTCGAGGATGCTGTAGAACGGTTCGTCGCGCAGGTTCTCGCGTGCGACCCGCGACCCGAGCGACCGCACGAAGTAGCTGTCGTCGAAGGAGATCGGGGTCCCGTTGGCGAGTCGCACCCGTTCGATGTGGACGACGGGCTCTCCCACCGCGCACCGCAGAGCGTCGGCCACCCGCTCCGGCGCGGGCACCGTCTCCACCAGCTCGACGCTCGCCGTCGCCGTGAGGCCCAGTGCCTCCATGTCCTCGACGAACCCGGTGAGCCGGTCCAGGCGTGCCTCCACGGTGGGACGGGTGACGAAGCTGCCGCGCCCGGGGTGGCGCACGATGAGGCCCATGGTCTCCAGGTCGCGCAGACCTCGACGCACGGTGGTGCGGCTCACCTGGAACCGTTCCATGAGCTGCGGCTCGGTGGGCACCTGGTCGCCGGGCTTGAACCGTCCGCTGCGGATGGCCTCGTGCAGGTCGGCCCGGACGACCGCGTGCATGGGCGCCGTTCCCTGCAGCGCCTCGCGCCGCGGCCCTCCTCCGCGTACCGGCGCGTGCGTGGTCACAGCCCGGCCCGCCTCATCATCCGCTCGAGGTCGGCGTGGTCCACCTGGTCGAGGGAGGGACTGGCGATGCGCACCGTCGTGTGGCGGATCACACCGCGCCGCCGCAGGACCTCCTTGTGGAAGGCGACGTTGTAGAGCACCTCCCGGGTGAACAGCGAGCCCATGGAGTCGATGTCCTCCTGCGCGGCGTCAGGCCCCTGGGCGGCCCACGTCCGGTAGGCACCCACCACCCGGTCGACGAAAGCGGGCGAGGGCATCGTGCCGATGGCACCTCGCTCGAGCTCGTTGACCAGGTACACGCCCCCGATGCCGCCGAACACGCCCTCGATTGCGTCCCCGAGCGCCTTGACGACCGCGGAGATGCCGTGTGTGGGTGGGTTGCTCTCCTCCTTGACGTATCGGACTCCCGGCACCGCGGCCACGACCTCGGCCAGTGCCTGCGCGCCGAGCGGGAAGCCCACGCGTGCGTTCTGCATGATCACCGGCACCCCCACGTCGGCGACCCTGCTGGTGTGCTCGCCGACGAACTGGGCCGAGGGACCGAAGAAGTGCTGCACGTAGGGCACCATCGTCATCACGGCGGCGACCTCGAGGCCCGCCGCGTGCCGCGCGAACTCCACCGCGCTCTCGGTGCTCGCACCGGTCACCCCGACCGCCACCGGCACCCGGTCCCCGGCCGACTCGACGACCGTCTCGACGGCGTGCCGCCGCTCCTGGTCGGTGAGGGTGTAGAACTCGCTCACCACCCCGGGGTACAGGATGCCGTCCGCGCCGTGGTCGAGGCAGAACTCCACCTGCGACCGCAGGCCGTCAGTGTCGAGCGAGCCGTCGGGCCCGAACGTCGTCACCGGGATCGGCACGACCCCTCGCAACGTCGGCGCGTCGGGCTCCCTGACCTCTGCGGCCTCGTGGTCACCGCGCCCCGCGTCCCGGTCGGCACCCGTCGCACCCACGCCAGCGTCCCGGCCGGCGTCTGCGTCCATGCCTGCTTCCGTGCCAGCGCCCATGGCTGCACCCTGCTCCGTCATCCCCACGTTCCTCTCGTCAACCACATCACTGACCGTCCGACCGTCCAGACCCCCATCGACCCGAGCGCCACGAGGATGACCCGGTCGAGGGTGTTGTGCCTCTTCGACGCCCACCAGCGCCCGAGCAGCGTCCCCGCCACCGCTCCCCCGGCAAGGCGGGCCACCTGCTGCAGGTCGTCCCCGGAGACCGCGCCACGCACGGCCAGCAGGCCGAGCCCCAGCACGCTGATGGCCCCGACGTACGCCGACATGGTGGCCGTCTGCTCCCGGGTGGAGACCCGGCGCCCGTGCACGTACATCGCCACCGCAGGTCCGCTCAGGCCGGTGCTGGTGGCCAGGATCCCACCGAGGATGCCGCTGGGCGCCACCCAGTGCCCGCGCAGCGCCACGGTGCCCGTGCCGACGAGGCCGTACACCGCGTACGCCAGCAGCACGAGCCCCATCAGGCCGGTGACCCACATCGGGTCGAAGTGCTCGAACAGCAGGATGCCCACGGGCAGGCCCACCACCGAGAACGCCGTGAGGGCGCCGAACGTCCGCTGCCGCACCTGCCCGCGCAGCCCCGGGGCCAGGAGCAGCACCACGCTCGTGATCGGCACAAGGCACAGCGCGATGACGACGACCTCGTGGGGCTGGAACACCAGCAGCAGCAGCGGAACCGACAGCACGCTGAAGCCGAAGCCGGTGACCCCGGTGAGGATGCCGGCCAGGAAGACGATGACGACCGGGACCACGAAGGACACGGTCACTTCTCCGAGCCGGCCATGAAGCCCGAAAGGAAGTAACGCACGCCTGTCACGTAGAGCACGAACATGGGCAGCGCGGCGATGGTGAGCCCGGCCATGACTGCCGGCACGTTGCTCGAGAACTCGCCCTGGAAGAGGGTCAGACCCGCCATCAACGTCCGCTTGTCGTTGCGCTGCAGGAAGATGATGGCGATCAGGAGCTCGTTCCAGACCCACAAGGTGTTGACGATGGCCAGCGTGATGACGCCCGGGCGGGACAGCGGCAGGGCGATCTTGCGGAACATCATGAGGTGGTTGGCGCCGTCGAGCTGCGCCGCCTCGAACAGGGCAGGCGGGAGCCTGCGGAAGAACCCGGTGAGGAAGTAGGTCGTGTAGGGGATCATGAGCCCCACGTAGGCGACCACCGCCCCCTGCAACGTGTTGATCAGCTTGGTCTCGACCATCACCCTGAACAGCGGTATCGCCACCGTGACCGCAGGTGCACCGAGCATGGCGACGAACACCATGAAGACCGCCTGCCGGCCCGGGAAGTCCATGCAGGCCAATGCATATGCAGCCAGCGCGGAGATGGTGATCCCGATCCCCACCGAGAGGACCGTGAGCAGGAAGCTGTTGCGGATCCAGGTCAGGAACATCGGGTTGCCGAGGATCTGCTGGTAGTTGTGCAGCGTCGGTGACGTCGGCAGGGCGAGCTGGCTGTCGGCGTACTGCACCTCGGTCTTGAAGGACGTCGACACCATGAAGTAGAGCGGCACGATGGCAGCCAGCGTCACGACGAGCACCGACCCGTGCTTGGCGACGACGCCCGCCACCGCGCCCGGGGTGGCCCTGGCCGGCTGCGCCGCAGGCTTGGTCACCGGCCTGGCCGCCGACCGCGCCGCGGTGCTCACAGCTCACCTCGCCGGTTGAGCCAGGTGAGGAACCCGACCATGAAGGCGAGGATCACCCCGAGCATGAGCGTGGACAGCGCGGCGGCGTTGCCGAAGTCCCCGTAGATGAAGGCGCGGCTGTAGATGTAGTACTCCATGACGTAGGTGCTGGTGCCGGGCCCGCCCTTGGTGAGGACGAAGACGTAGTTGAAGACCCAGTTGAAGAGGGCCACGACGACGATGCCTGCGTAGAAGGCGATGATGGTCGACATCTGCGGCACCGTGACGTGCCGCAGCCGCTGCCACCAGTTGGCCCCGTCCACCTTGGCCGCGTCGTAGAGGTCCTCGGGCAGCTGGGTCATGCGGGCGAGGAAGAGGATCACGCCGAAGGCCAGCTCGCGCCACTGGATCACCCCGGCGACCGACCACACCGCCGTCTTCGGGTCACCGAGCCAGTTCTGGGCCAGCGCACCCAGGCCAACCGAGCCGAGGATGCTGTTGACCAGGCCCCTGCTCTGCAGGATCTGGCCGAACACGAGGGCAGCGACCACGACGGGCACGACGTACGGCATGAAGATGATCGCCCGGTAGACCCGCCATCCACGGATCTGGTCGTGCAGCACCTGCGCGATGACGATCGACGTCACGACCAGGACCGGCAGCACCACGAACAGCTTGAGGTTGTTGATGACGGCCGCGTGGAAGATCGGGTCCGCGAACAGAGCCCGATAGTTGCTCAGCCCCGCGAACTCGTCGGTGAACGGGTCGAGGAAGCTCGTCCGCACCACCGACACGATCGGGTAGAGGAAGACGAAGGCGAGGAACAGGACGGCGGGCAGCAGGAAGACCATGGCCGCCCGCGCGTCCCGGCGCCGCTTGCGCTGCGGCGCACGGGATGCGGAGATCGATGTCATCGGTGAGGTCACCTCAGGGGTCGGTCGTGCGCGGTCGGGTCAGGCCGTCCGACGGCCGCCTGCTCAGCTGCCGGACCAGTCCTTGAAGTTCTTCAGCTCGTTGGCAGAGGCCTTGCGCCACCCGTCGAGACGCTTCTCGACGTCGGCGGCCGCCTTGGTGGGAGACGTGCCGGAGAACACCGCCTGGACGGCGAGGAAGCTGTTCTCGCGGTCCATCTTCGACGGCCAGAAGTTCTGGTAGCCGATGGTCGACTGGTTGCTCTGGAGCTCCCAGAGGGCCTTGTCCTGCGGGGAGTTCATGGTGCTGCTGTCGAAGCGGTCGTCCGCGGGGAAGAAGCCGGTGGCCTTGTACATCCCGTTGAGCGACTCCGGCCGGTGCAGGTAGGCGAGGAACTTGGCCGCCATCTCCTTGTGCTCGGCGAAGGCCGTGATGAACAGCGGGTGCGAGTTGAAGTGGACCTTGCCCGCGAGCGAACCGCTGCCGCGCTTGGGCGGCGCCATCACCCCGAGGTCGTCGCCGAGGGCCTGCTGGAACTTCGTCAGGCTGCTGGTGATCGCGAAGGCGCACTTGCCGGCGAGGAACATGTTCATCGCGTCCTGGTACTCCAGCGACGTGACGTCGGGGTTGAAGACCTTGGCGTCGATCATCTCCTTGGTCCACGTGAGCCACTCGGAGAACTTCGGGTCGGTGTACCTCTGCTCGCCCAGGACCACTGGCAGCAGCTCGCGCGGGTCGTTGAGGTTCTGGGTGTTGAACATCCCCGAGAAGTTGCCGATACCGGTGAGGTTCTTGACGCCGTAGCCCCAAGGGGTGACGCCGATCTTCCGCAGCGCCGCGGCCGCCGTGATCATCTCGTCCATCGTGGCGGGCGCCTTGTCGGGGTCGAGGCCGGCCTTGCGGAAGAGCGCCTTGTTGTACATGAGCGGGATGGGCGCGTTGTACCAGGGCAGTGCCCACGTCTTGCCCTTGAACTTGTAGATGTCGAGCGCCTGCGGCGGCAGGACGTGCTTCATCTCCTCGGCGTCCAACGTCCCGTCCAGCGGGGCGATGCACTTCTCCCACACGAACTGCATCGTGTAGGTGCCCGAGTACTCGTGCTGCAGGTCGGGCCCGGACTTGGACTGGCAGGCGGTCCGGAAGTTGCTCGCCAGCTGCTCGGACGGCTGGGTCGTCGACTCGATGGTCGTCCCCTTGTTGGCCGCGGTGAACTCCTTGATCACACCGTTCATCCACGCCGTCATCTGGTCGGCGGACTCCACGCTCGGGTTCCACCAGAACTGCAGCTTCTGCGCGCCGCCGGCGCCCCCTGCACCGCTGTCGCCGCCACAGGCGGCCAGCAGCGACGGGACGGCCAGCGTCGCACCGGCGAGCCCCGCCCCCTTGAAGAACGTCCTGCGGTCGAAGCCGCCGAAACCGCCCGTGAAACCGTCCTGACCACCCATTGCGTGCCTCCCCAGCGCCGTTGCTGAAACGTAGGAACGTTATATCTTATGCATAATGTGGTGTCAACGATCCTGAGGGCGTGCCCACCCCGTGTCCGAGGGGTCGGTGAAGACGACCCGCTGGACCCGGCTGGACAGGAGCCACCGGCCCTCCACCTGGGCGTACGCGTCCTCGTAGGAGGCCACGAGGGACGGCGCGGTGACGGCCACGGGGGCCGTCGAACCGACCTCCCGCCAGCGGCGGAACAGACAGAGGTTGACCCAGCCGCGAGCCGTCGACGGCCCCAGCACCTCGATGTCGATGTTGGTGCACAGGTGCAGCGTCTGCAGGTCGGTCAGCGCCTCGCGCTCGGTGAACGTGGCCGCGATCTGCGCCCGACCGCGCAGCAGCATCTCCGGGGTCTGGAAGACGCCGTCCTCGGTGAAGAGCTCGGCCAGGCGTGACGCCTCACCCCCGTCGGCGAACCGGCAGTAGCGGTAGGTCAGCCGGGCACAGTCCCGTTCCGCGACCAGGGTCTCGAGCGCATCCACCAGGGTCCTCCTCGGTTGAGGTCGTGCGTGGTCAGGCAGGCGTGTACGGGTGTCGCCGAGTGCGCCCGCGTCACTCCGGGAAGGCGGTGGCGTAGAGGCGGCCCTCACGGCTGGCGTCCGGTGGACCCGTGGGCCTCGTCGCCGGCAGGTCCGACCGTGCGGTGGTCACGACCAGCTGGACGCCGGCCACCGTCGTCACGAGGGCGAGTGCGCTCGGGCGCGGCACCGGCACCTCGACGACCTGCCGAAGGCGCCCCTCGAGCGTGTAGCGGTGCAGGACCCCGCCGCCCCAGACCGCCACCCACAGGTCGCCGTCGGGGTCCAGGGCGATGCCGTCGAGGACGCCCGGGCCCCGGTGCCGGACGAGCACCGGCGCCTCGGCCGGCTGTCCCGTCCCCACGAGCGGGTGCCGGCGCACCGTCCCTGCCGCCGTGTCGACGGCGTACAGGTGCTCACCGTCGGCCGTCACGGCCAGGCCGTTGGCGGTGACATAGCCCTGCACGACCGGTGTCGCGGTCCCCGCTCGCACGTCGACGGCCACCACGCCGCCACGGGGGGTCACGCGGTCCTGGGTGAACAGGCCCACGAGCAGCCGCCCGGCTGGGTCCACGACCATGTCGTTGGTGCGCACGGTGGACGGGTCCTCGCACACGACGACCGGTGGCACGGCGACTCCCCCCGTATCGAGGACCTGGACGCAGCCGTCGACGGCTACAGCAAGCGAGCCGTCCGCCAAGGGCTGGGCAGCAGTCGGCACGCTCCCGACGCTGCGGCGCTCGACCGCCTCCCACGCGCCATCCCGGTGACCGGCGACCGACACCGTCCCGCCGAGGATGTCGACCCACGAGAGCCGTTGCCGCACCTCGTCCCACCGGGGGCTCTCGGCCAGGAGGTGGTCGCCGAGCGGCAGCTCCTGCCAGTCGGGACGCACCCGCGCAGGTGCACTCACAGCCCGATCTCGACGACCGAGCCGCTCATCGCGCGGACGCGCCCCTCGTCCACCGTGACGCCGATCCCAGGCCCCCTTGGCACCTGCACCACCCCGTCCGCCACGGTGAGGCCCTCCTCCACGAGGTGCCCGAAGGTCTCGAGCATGACGGGCTGGAACTCCTGCACCAGGAAGTTCGGAAGGGCTGACGCCAACTGCCACGACGCAGCCATCCCGACGGCCGTGACGACGCCGGTGTGCAGGGCGACGGGCAGGTGCTGCGCCGAGGCCAGCGTGGCGATGGCGAGAGTCTCCCCCACCCCGTTGCGCATGAGGTCGGGCTGCACCACGTCCATCGCCCGGGCGGCCAGCCAGGGCACGAACTGGTGCCGCGTGCGCAACGGCTCACCCACCGCGACGGGGATGTCCAGGCTGCGCACCAGCTCGCGGTGCCCGAGGACGTCCTCGGGGGCCAGGGCCGACTCCAGGAACGCGACGCCGGCCTCTGCCAGCACCCGTCCCAGCGCCTTGGCCTCCGGCAGCGTGTAGCCCCACATCCCGTCCACCGCGAGCCACGCCTCGTCGCCCATGGCCTCGCGCAGGCCCGTCACCTCGTGGCCGTCAGGGCGCGCACCGAAGCCCAGGCACGGCTTCACACCGAAGCCCCGGCGGGCCCACTCGGCCGCCTCCTCGCGACGTCCTTCTGCAGTCTTCTCACGCAGACCGGTGACGTAGCAGGGCAGCTCGTCGCGCAGGCGACCCCCGACCAGCTCCGCCAGCGACAGTCCCGCAGCCTGCCCACGCAGGTCCCACAGGGCCGTGTCCAGGGCAGCGATCGCGTCCTGCTGGAAGCCCCCCACCTGACCGCGGACCCGGAGCGTCTCGTACATGTCCCCCGCGCGGGCCGTGGTCGCCAGGGGGTCCAGGCCGAGCAGGGTCGGGCCGAGCACCTTCTCGACGACGACCAGGACGACCTCCGGCCCGATCGGCGCCTGGGCCTCGCCCCACCCCACGAGCCCCTCGTCGGTCTCGACGCGTACGAGCGCCGCCTCCGAGCGGTCGGAGTAGAGCTGGCGGTGGGGGGCGAACCGTCGGTAGTCCGTCCCGGGGAGTCGCTCCCCCGGACGGACCGCCCCCGACATCGCATAGGCGTTGTCGGACTTCACCGCGTAGCCGGTGATCTTCGTGATCCTCATCGGTGGCCCGACTCCTGCCTTGGGGGGTCTCGGTGCCCGGCCAGCCTAACCACGCCGACGCCGCTCAGGAAGGGATTCCGACGTCTTTCTGCATAATGTCTACCAGCCGCCGGCCGCTGCCGTGCCGGCCAGTGCCGGGCCCTCTCCGTCGCCGGGCGCCACGTCGTCCGCTGCGGCCGCACGGGCCTTGAGGAAGCCCAGGACGTTGTCCTTGGCGGAGGTGATGTGACGGCGGACTGCCTCCTGCGCCTGCTCCGGCTCGCGCTTGCGGAGGGCCTCGACGATCTCGGCGTGCTGGTCCTGCGCGACGCGCAGGCGTCCCGGCACCGAGGCACGCACCCTCGCTGCCTGGATCCGGCGGTGGATGCGCTCGGCCTCGGCGGCAAGCTCGCGGTTGCCGCAGAGGTCGTCGATCGCGCGGTGGAACTGCACGTCCACCTCGGCGAAGGCGGCATCGCCGACGTCGACCAGCCGCTCGAGCTCGCCGAGGAGGCTGTAGACCGGCCCCAGCTCGAGCTCGGTGCGAGCCACCGCAAGTCGCACCGCCTCGGCCTCCAGGACCAGGCGCAGGTCGTAGAGGTCCGCGACTACACCGTCCTGCAGCGCGGTGACGACGGCGCCACGCCGCGGGTGCACCTGCACCAAGCCGTCGCTCTCCAACCGGCGCAGGGCCTCGCGCACCGGAGTGGTCGACACCCCGAAGTGCTTGGACAGCGGGATCTCGCGGAGCCGCTCACCCGGGTCGAGCCGGCCGGAGGTGATCGCCGCCTGGATCGACTCGCGCACCTGGTCGACCAGGCTGCCCCGGTCGGACAGCCCCTGAAGCACCCCGAGGTCGGTCATGACGCCCAGTATCGGGACGAGCCGCTGCCGCGCGCAATGCGTCGGCCTGCCTGATGCGTCATGCATGATCGGTCGGGTGGGCACGTCGCGGATGCGCCCGCGGCCATGGTCGTCATGAGTATGCATAATGCCTCATGATCGACACCACCTGGTCCACCGCAGCAGAACCCGAGGAGCCCGGCATGCCCACCAGCCCCATCGAGTGGATCGAGGTGCGCGGCGGCCGGGTCGGTGTCGACACCGGCTCGGGGGCGTTGTGCAGTGCCGCACTCGGTCCCGACGGACGCGAGCTGATCGGTGGCACGACCGGCGTCGGGCTCCTTCGGCTGGCCCTGCCGATCCCCGGGTACGGCTCGCACTTCACGGAGACGGGCACGCACGGCGCCCCGGAGGTCGTCCGCGAGGACGACGACACCGTCCGACTCACGTGGTCCCGGCTCACCACCCCCCACCACACCGCACCCGTCCGTGTCGAGGTCGAGCTCCGGTCGGCCCCCGAGGGGCTCGTCGTGCGTGCGCAGGTGCGCAACGACGGCGACCTCCCGATCCCGCAGGTCGCCTTCCCTCAGGTGCTCGGACTGTCCGCAGGCGGCCAGGACCCGGCGGCGCGCGTGTCGCTGCACGCCTCGGCAGCCGGCCACCCGCCACGAGTCGGGGTCAGCGGGTCGGACGAGACGCGCCTGCGGCTCAGCCGCGGCACGGTGTGGCCGCTGCGCCAGCTCTCGATGCGGCCCGACGACGCGTCCTTCCTCGAGACACCCCTCCAGCGCTACTACGGTTACGGCGCCTTCGAGTTCAGCATGAAGTGGCTCGACTACGGCGACTCCCGTGGCGGCCTCACCCTCTACTCCCGAGACCCGCGCTACCGCGCCCAGGGCCTCCTGCTCGAGCGGCCCGACCGGGCGCGGGACGAGTTCGCCCTGAGGTGGCTGCACTTCCCGACGATCGCGCCCGGATCCACCTGGGACAGTGGCGACTTCGTCATCGTCCTGCATGAGGGCGACTGGTATGCCGGCGCCCGGGCCTTCCAGGAGTTCGCCGCGGAGGCCTACCCCTACGACGCACCGCCCCACATCCGCGAGGCCCTCGGGATCCGGTCGGTGTGGCCCGCGATCCGGCACGCGCCGGTCAACTTCACGCTCGAGGAGCTGCCCGAGTACGCCGAGGAGCTCGCCGACCCCTCACTCGGCCTCGCCGAGCTCTGCGTCTGGCACTGGTGGGAGAAGAACGGCCTGCCCATCATCCTGAACCCCCGCCTGGGGACCGAGGACGACCTGCGGGCCGCGCTGGCCCGGTGCCGCGGGCTCGGGGTGCCCGTCTCCCTGTTCGTGAGCCACCACCTGCTGCGCGACACCGACGAGTCACCGCAGGAGTGGAAGCACCTCAACGCCGCGGGACAGGCGGTCGGGGACGACTGGACCTACGGGCTGGACTTCCTGCCGCGGTTCCGGGTCCCGTTCATGGGGACGCACGCGATGGTGCGCGGTTCGTTGCTGGCACGGGGTATGCGGGACGCGATCCTGGCCGAGCACGCCAGGCTCCTGGAGCTGGGGGCGACCTCCACCTGCTGGGACCAGTACTGGTCCTGGTTCGAGCCCAACTACAACCCGTCCGCGGACGGGGCACCGGACGAGGAGGGTGACCGGCTGCTGGACGTGGGCCGGGCCATCCACGAGCTCGTGCGCAGCAAGAACCCCCGGGGCACCTTCTCCGGTGAGATGGTCACCGAGCAGAAGGTCCCGGTCCTGGACTACACCTGGGACTGGCGCAACGGCGCAGACCTCGACGAGGACGCACCGTTCCGCTACGTCTTCCCACAGTTCCGGCTCAACGCCAACGTCAACGAGCACCCGCGCGGTTCGCTGCTGGCCTTTGCCGACGGCGGGCTGATCAACGTGATGCCTGGCCAGATGCACAGCCACCGGCTCGCCGAGCACCCCGAGCTGGTGGCGACGCTCAGGCAGCTGGCGACGCTGCGCAGGCGCTTCCTGCGGTTCTTCTGCGAGGGACAGTACCGCCACGTCGAGGGGCTCTCCACGTCTGGGTGCCACGCGCGCGCCTACAGCCACGGCGACGAGGTGCTCGTGGTGCTGGTCAACCCCACCGACGCGCCCAGCAGCGCCACGGTCGCGGTGCGACCCGAGGACTGGGGCGGTCGGACGCTCTCGGACGCCCCGCGAGTCGTCGCTCTCGACGGCCTGCCTGCCGACGGGGCGGTGACCGCCGGCTACGAGGGGGTCGTCGAGCCCGACGGGCTGCGCGTGCTGCTCTTCAGCTGACCTGGAGCCCGGGCCGCCGCGGCTCGGTCACGAGCGTGTGCGACGTCCAGGCGCGGTAGTCCAGGGTCGAGATCCGGTCGATGGCCCGCACCTGCGTCGTCCACACGTCGTGGGTGATCCGGCAGCGCAGGTAGCCACGTCGCAGGTCGGCGCTGACCAGGTGCGGGTTCGCCCGCTTGCGGAGCTCGAGCCCGGAGTCGGTCTCGCCTCCGTCGCGGCCGCTCGAGATCGACGTCCCGGCGAACTCGACGCCGACGACCTCGGAGCCGGGGTCCTCGAAGTCCTTCAGGATGTCGAGGTGGTAGTTGCGGTGGATGTCCCCCGTCAGCACCACGAAGCCACCTGCGTTCCTCGCCGCCACCGTGTCGATGACCCGTTGCTGTGCAGCCTGGTAGGCGTCCCACTGGCCGGTGGAGAAGCGCTCCCCCGACGACTCGTCGCTGTCGAGCCGGCTGAAAAGCACGGTGTTGGCCATGACGTCCCACGTGGTGGCCCCCGATCCGAGGCTGTCGAGCAGCCACGCCTCCTGCGCCGTGCCGAGGATCTGGCGGCTGGGGTCACGTCGCTCCGCGGTGTCGCCGACCGTGCTGCCCGGCAGCTGGCCGGTCTTGTACTGGCGCGTGTCGATGACGTGGAAGCGCGCGAGGTCGCCGTAGTCGAGCTGCCGGTACATCCGCGCCGTGTAGCCACTGGGGCGCTGCGGTGGCCGCAGGGGCATGTGCTCCCAGAAGGCGCGGTAGGCGTTGGCCCGCAGCTGGTAGAGCGACGGGTCCTCCGCGTCGTAGTCGTTGAAGACCTCGTGGTCGTCCCAGGTCACCATCCACGGCGAGACCCGGTGCGCCTCCTGGAGGTCGGGGTCCGACTTGTAGAGCCCGTACTGCTGACGGAAGCGGCCGAGCGTGTCGGTCTGCCGGGTGAAGTCGGCGGGCAGGGAGGGCGTGTACGGCCACCGAACTGAGGTGGCATCCGTGGCGTACTCGTAGATGTAGTCGCCGGCGAAGTACACGAGGTCCGCAGGCTCGGACGCGGCGTCCTTCCACGCGTGGTACCAGCCCGCACCGAGCGACTGGCACGAAGCGACGACGAGGTCGAGGTGGTCGAGGTGCGCCCCTGGCGCCGGCGCCGTGCGCGTGCGGCCCACGCCACTGAGGTGCGGACCGCAGCGGAACTGGTACCAGTACTCGCGATCCGGGCGCAGACCCCCGACGTCGACGTGCACGCTGTGGGCGTACTCGGCGTGCGCCAGGGCGGTGCCTCGGCGCACCACTGTGGCCATCGACGCGTCCTCGGTCACGACCCACTGCACCGGGAAGCTGTCCGTCGCCATGCCCCCGTCGACCTCGAATGGGCTGGGTGCCAAGCGGGTCCACAGGACCACGGCCGTCGACAGCGGGTCACCCGAGGCGATACCCAGGGTGAAAGGGTAGGGCATGGCCCGCGACCCCGAGACTGCCGCGTGCGCCCGTTCCGGCCTCCCGGCCACGAGCGCGGCCGTGGCAGCGAGCCCGGCGGCGGTGAGGAACCCCCGGCGCCGTAGCCCCTGGGCGATAACTGCAGCGGACTCGTCTTCCCACGAAGGACTCATGTCGTCGCATGCTAGGCAGGCAAAGGCGACGAAACAATACATTCTGCATAACTTCGTCCGTCCACGTGGTGACGCTCGAGCACGGCCACGCGCGGGGACGAAGGACTCTGCCCTCCTCCTCCCCCGTGCCTCGATCCTGAGAGTCGACGCGAAGTGGTGGAGGTGCCCCATGACCGTTCCCTGAACCCGACCACAGCTGCACGCCGAGACGGGGCCGCAGCGACTCGCCTGGGCGGACAACCTCAAGGTCGCCCTCGTCGCCGGCGTCGTCCTCGCCCTCGTCATCCTGGCGTGGAACGGCCTCGAGGGCGCCTGGGTGCTCAGTGAGCCCACCGTCCGCGAACCGCTGCTCAGCATCCTGCTCCTGGTGGCGATCGTCGGTGTCGCGTTCGGCATGCCCCTGTTCTTCATGGTGGCGGGCGTGTTCACGCCGAAGTCCCTGCACCGCAGGGGAACCCGGTTGTTCCTGCGTGACCGCACGATCCGGCTGCTGGTGCCCAGTGTCGCGTTCGTGCTCCTGCTCACCCCGCCGATCGAGTTCGTCGACTCGAGCAACGCCGGCTTCCGCGGAAGCTTCTGGCAGTACATCCCGCACTCGTGGTGGCCACTTCCCCCTCCCCCCGGCCCGACATGGTTCCTCGGCGTGCTCCTGGTGTTCTCGGCCGTGTATGCCGTGGTCCGCCGGAGCCGCCCGTGGCACCCGGGGACGGGGCGCCGGCTCGGCGGACGGGACCTCGCCGGGACGGTGGTACTGGTGGCGGTGATGTCCTACGTCGTGCGGATCTGGGCACCGTTCGGACAGGAGCGCTGGCACCTCGCAGTGGCTCAGGCGCCGGGCTGGGTGGCGGGGTTCACGCTCGGCGTCCTTGCCGGCGAACGCGGCTGGTTCGACCACCTCGACCCGCAGCTCGCCACGCGGGTACGACACGCCGCCTGGTCCTCCATGGCCGGCTGTGCCGCTCTCGTCGCGGCCCTGTCGACCGCAGACGCCGACGTGGACGGCTTCGGCGGCGGGGGCACCTGGCAGTCCATGGCTTTCGCGACCGTCGAGGCGATGGTGCTCGTCACGGTTTCGGTCTGGGTGGTCGACGCGTTCCGGCGCCGCGCTGTCCGCCAAGGTCCGCTGGCGAAGGAGCTGAGCCGCGCGGCGTACGCGACCTTCTTCGTCCACCAGGGCGTCCTGGTGCTGCTCATCCTCGCCAGCCGGCACCTGGCCTGGCCGACCGAGGCGCGGTTCGTCCTCGTGGCCGTCGTGGGTGTGGCCCTGTCGTTCGCCGTCGGTTCCGCGGTGCTGCGCGTCCCCGGCGTCGCGAAGGTGCTGTGACGGCGATGCTCCAAGGCCCTCCCGCGCCGTCGTCCCACGGACTACCGTCGGAGCATGAGGAGCATGTTGGAGCGCCTCACCGAGGCGCAGAACGCTCACGACGCAGAGCGCATGGCGGTCTGCTTCGCCGAGGACTACCGGAGCTCGCAGCCGGCCCACCCCGGCCGCGAGTTCACCGGCAGGGCACAGGTGCTGGCCAACTGGACCGCGGTGTTCCAGGGCGTGCCCGACTTCCGCGGTGACCTCGTCACCCACGTGCGCGAGGGGTCGACAGAGTGGGGCGAGCTGTCATGGCACGGCCACCACACCGACGGGTCGACCTTCGCCATGTGCGGTGTCATCATCCTGACCGTCCGTGACGGACTCATCGCCGACGCCCGGCTGTACGTCGAGCCCGTCGACCGCGGCGACGAGGACATCGAGGCCGCCGTGGAGACGCTGTACCGACCCCCGACCAGTGCCGACGAGAACACCTGAGCCGCACCGACCGTGGCGCGGAGCCCGAGTCCGGACAAACACCCGCGAGTCCCCCCAACGCCGCACTGGATCCGCTCCCCGCCCGCGCAAAGGTCCCGGATCTCCCTCACGAGACTCTGGCGCTGGCTGCGCCCTTGCGCCATCCTCCGGGCCAGGACCCAACCCGGGGTCTGCTCAGAGCTTGGGGGAACCATGAGAATGCTGCGCACCACCCTCACGGCCGTCGCCGCAGGAGCACTGTTCCTGCCGTCACTGGCCACCGCCGCCGTCGCGGCACCGGTGACGAACGACACCGCGGCCACCGCCACCACGATCAGCACCCTGCCGTCCTCGTTCAGCGAGGACACCACCGGCGCGACCACCGACTCCCTGGACGCCGCCCTCAACGCCAACTGCGGGGCACCGTTCACCAACGCCAGCGTCTGGTTCCGCTACACCGCACCCGCCGACGGTGGACTCGTCGCGGACATGTCGGCCTCCGACTACACCGGCGGGTTCATGGCCACTGAGGGCGACCCCTCGAACGGGGCGCTCGTCGCCTGCGGTCCGGAGGCCGTCGGCTTCCCGACCACCGCCGGGCAGACCTACTACATCGTCGCGTTCAGCGACACCGTCACCAACGGCGGACAGCTCGCGGTGACCTTCGACACCGCGCCGCCGCCGCCCGAGATCAGCGTCACGGTCAACCCGCGCGGCACCGCGTACAAGGACGGCTCCGCAAAGCTCACCGGCACCTACTCCTGCACCAACGCCGACGACTTCTCCAGCGAGATCGACGGCACCCTGACCCAGCGGGTGGGCCGGGTCAAGGTCACCGGTGACTTCTTCGTCTACCCGCTGCAGTGCGATGGTGTCGTGCACCAGTGGGTCGGCATGGCTACGAGCAGCAACGGGCTCTTCCGGGGCGGCAAGGGCGCCAGCGTGACGTTCGGCTTCGCGTGCGGCCTGTTCGACTGCTCCCTGGGGTATGCCGAGCAGAAGGTGCAGCTGAGCACCAACAAGAAGTAGCCACCCGGGCGTCCGTCTCGGTCCCCCTGGCGTTGGGGCCGGGACGGACGCCGGGCATGGCCGGGACCGCCGCCGACTCGCCGTCTCGTCGGCTCCCGACATGGCACGATCGCCACCATGGCCCAGCGAGCACCACGATCCCGTGCAGGAATGGCGCCGAACGGCAGGGCTGCCGGGTCCCGCGCCGTCCTGGGCTCCCTCACCGGGCCCGCCGACAGCTGGCTCGGCGCCGGCCTCGAGCACCTCGTCGAGGCAAGGCACCGACGCCGGCTGCAGCGCCTCGGCCACGTGGCCGCGCTCGACGCGGCGTCCGGGATGCCCTCGCGGACCGAGGTGGGCGACGACACCGGGGCAACCGGCGCGCCCACCGCGCCCGAGCCGACGTGGGTGACGCCGTCGCGGGTCCGCTCGGGCAACAGCCTGCGCGTCCTGGTCGACGGGGCCGAGGCGCTCGCGGAGGTGCAGGCTGCGATCCTCGGCGCGCAGCGCAGCGTCCACATCGCCGGGTGGCACTGCAGCCCGGACTTCCGGCTCGTCGAGGGACCCGGCAGCCTGACCCTGCGCGAGCTGCTGGGGACGGTGGCGCACCGGGTGCCGGTCCGGGTGCTCATGTGGGGCGGCCCACCGGTGCCCGTGTTCAAGCCGAGCCGTCGCGACGTCCGTGCCGCGGCCGCCGGCCTGATGAGCGGCACCTCCGTGGAGTGCGCCCTCGACACCCGCGAGTTCACCATGCACTGCCACCACGAGAAGCTCGTCGTCGTCGACGACCGTATCGCCTTCGTGGGCGGCATCGACCTCACGGCACTCGCGGGGAACCGCCTCGACTCCCCTGCGCACCCGCGTACCGGCTCCCTCGGCTGGCACGACGCGTCGACGGTCCTCCAGGGGCCCGCGGTGGCCGACGTCGCCGCCCACTTCAACGCTCGTTGGGGTGCTGTCACGGGTGTCACCCTCGACGACCCCGAGCCGGCCCCGCCCGCCGGTGAGGTCGAGGTCGAGCTCGTGCGCACGGTCCCGGAGAAGATGTACGACTTCCTGCCGCGAGGGGAGTTCAGCATCCTGTCCGGCTACCTCGCGGCCCTGCGCTCGGCCCGATCCCACATCTACCTCGAGAACCAGTTCCTCTGGTCTCCCGAGGTCACCGACGTCCTGGTCGCCAAGCTGGAGCACCCACCGGGCAACGACTTTCGTGTGCTGCTGGTGCTTCCCCGCCGACCCAACAACGGACGCGACACCACCCGGGGGCAGCTCGCCCGGCTCCTCGCCGCCGACGCGGGACGCGGCCACCTGCTCGCGACCACCCTGGTCGGCCCGACCCGGGAAAGCCCGGGCGTCTACGTCCACGCCAAGATCGGCATCGTCGACGACCGGTGGCTGACCGTCGGCTCCGCCAACCTCAATGAGCACTCCCTCTTCAACGACACCGAGGTCAACGTCCTCACCCTCGACCGGGAGCTGGCCCGCTCGACCCGCCTGCGTCTGTGGGCGGAACACACGGGACGACCGCTGGAGGACCTCGACGGCCCGGTCGCCGGGGTCGTCGACACCGTCTGGCGTCCCATCTGCGACGAGCAGGACGAGGCGAGCGCGGCCGGGAGGGAACCGGTCCACCGCATCGAGCGGCTGCAGGCGCTCTCCCGGCGCGTCGACCTGCTGCAGGGGCCGCTGCGGGGGCTGCTCGTCGACGGCTGAGCAACCCCCGCGGCACTGTCGCAAGGACGGCTGCTCACCCGACGCGCCGTACGGTCACCGGTCGATGGCGACCACCTCGTAGCTCGTGGCGGTGGGCGGGAACCCGGTGTCGAACTTGGCGTTCGCCACGAGCACCTTTCCGGCCACCAGTGCCACCGTCGTCGGGGTCTCGAACAGGCTCGACGTGATGGTCCGCAGCACCGTCCCGCTGCGCAGGCCGTCGGAGAGCTGGGCCTTCACCACGAGGTTGTCGTTGTTGCGGACCACCCACAGGGTCCGGCCGTCGAGCAGGATGCCGTCGACGTTGGGGACGCTCAGGCCGGCGATGGCGCGGCTGGCCCCCGTGCGGGGGTTGACCACATTGACCGCGCCCTGCCCGCTGTGGGCCACGAGGAGCCGGGAGCCGTCTGCGGTGGCCTGGATCCCGTTGCTGTTGAAGGCGCCGCTGACGTCAGCAGCCGGTCCGCTGAGGTGGAGCGTGGAGAAGGCGCGGGGGCTGCCGCCCCTGACCGGCACGAAGTACAGCACCGCCCGTGAGGAGTCGGTGAACCAGGCCCCCGCATCGGTGAGGGCCACGTCGTTGATGAAGGTCGGCGCGACGGCGAAGGTGTAGGACGCGACGGGCGCACCGGTGACGGTGCTGTACACGTAGCCCTGACCGGTCGGGCCCCCGGCCACGAACAGCAGGCGGTGGCGCAGGTCCGCCTTCATACCGGTCGCGAACCGGCCAGCCGGCGCGTGCACGAACTTCGTGGCGGTGCCGTGGCGTGCGTCGCCCCTGTAGACGTCGCCAGTGAGCAGGTCCCCGGCGTAGAAGGTGGACCCTGCGCCCTTGGCCACCCCCTCGGTCCCCGTCGCCCTCGGCAGCGTGATGGCGACGTCGGCGCGGGCGGACGCAGCCCCGGCGGGCGGCCCCGTGAACGCCAGCGCGGCCAGCGCGGCCATCGCGGCGAGAGCCGCGGCCAGTGCGGATGCCTTCCTCAGTGCAGTCATCGAGGTACCTCTCTTGTCAGGGCAGCCCTGCGATGCCTCGGTGTGGTGGTTCACCCGCCCCCCGCACCAGACTCCGCCCTGCCGTTGACCCGCACAAGAGCCGCTCCCCCTGAGACCCGTTCAGGGTCGCCTCAGGGTGCGGATCCGGCCTCTCCCCGATGTGGCGACCTGCCCGCCACCGACACGATGCTCGCCATGATCACCGTCGAAGCACTCACCAAGACTTACGGCCGCGGGATGACCGCCGTCGACGACGTCTCCTTCACCGCGGCCAGTGGCTGCGTGACGGGCTTCCTCGGCCCCAACGGGGCCGGCAAGTCCACCACCATGCGGATCATGATCGGCCTCACGCCCGCCACCTCGGGGACGGCCACCGTCGGCGGTCGCCGGTTCACCGAGCTGCCGAACCCCGGCCGGGAGGTGGGGGTCCTGCTGGACGCCTCCGCGCAGCACGCCGGGCGCACCGGCCGCGAGATCCTCACGCTCGCCCAGCGCACCATGGGCCTGCCCCGGACGCGCGTCCAGGAGATGCTCGACCTCGTCAGCCTCACCTCCGAGGAGGCCGACCGGCGCGTGCGCGACTACTCGCTGGGCATGCGCCAGCGCCTCGGCATCGGCACCGCCCTCCTCGGGGACCCGCACGTGCTCATCCTCGACGAGCCCGCGAACGGCCTGGACCCTGCCGGCATCCGGTGGATGCGCGACCTGCTGCGCGGCTTCGCCGACGGCGGTGGCACCGTCCTGCTCTCCTCGCACCTGCTGCACGAGATCGAGGTCGTCGCGGACGACCTCGTCGTCATCGGGAACGGCCGGATCGTCGCCCAGGGCACCAAGGCCGAGCTGCTCGCCGCCGCCGGCACCGTGGCACGGGCCCGCGACACCGCCGCGCTGGAGCAGGCCATGCGCCACGCCGGACTCGCGTTCTCAGCGCACGCCGACGGCAGCGTCCACACCGACGCCACACCCGACCAGGTCGGGGAGGCAGCCCTCTCCGCCCACGTCGTCCTCACCGAGCTCCGTACCGCAGACGGGGCAGGGCTCGAGGAGATGTTCCTCGAGCTCACCGCAGACACCCAGCGCGAAGGAGCAGCAGCATGACCACCACGGTCCAGACCACACCGCCCACCACCCGCAGGGCGACACTGGGCGGCGGAGGTGGGGGGTCCCCACGCCGGTCGACTCCGGCGCGAATCCCGTTGCAGCGCCTTGTCACCGTCGAGCTGCGCAAGATGTTCGACACCCGGTCGGGCTTCTGGCTCATGGCGAGCATCGTCATCACGAGCCTCCTCGCGACCGCCGCCATCATCGTCTTCGCGCCGGACGACCAGCTCACGTTCGACAGCTTCGCGGCCGCCATCGGGGCACCGATGACGGTGATCCTGCCGATGGTCGGGATCCTCGCCGTGACGAGCGAGTGGAGCCAGCGCAGCGGGCTGACGACCTTCACCCTCGTGCCGCACCGCGGGCGGGTGCTGGGCGCCAAGTTCCTCGCGGCCACGTCCGTCGGCATCGGGTCGATGTTCATCGCGCTCGTCGTCGGTGTGCTCGGCACCGTCGGCGGCAGCGCCATCGCCGGGGTCGACCCGGTGTGGGACGTCACCGCCGCCCACTTCGCCCTCATCGTCCTCGGCAGCGTGCTCGGAATGCTGTTCGGCTTCATGCTCGGCCTGCTCATCCGCAGCTCTGCCGGCGCCATCGTCACCTACTTCGTCGTCACCCTGGTCCTGCCCCCGCTGCTCAGCCTGCTGGCGACGAACCAGAAATGGTTCGCCGACCTGCGGCCGTGGGTCGACTACACCTACGCGCAGGGGCCGCTGTTCGACGGCCGGCTCTCGAGCCAGCAGTGGCAGCACCTCGGCGTCGCCGGGTCGCTCTGGTTCCTGCTCCCCCTGGCGATCGGCCTCCTGGTCGTACGGCGCGCCGAGGTCAAGTGAGGAGATGACGTGGCCGGCCGGTCGGGACACCCGACCGGCCGGCTCGTCATGTGGGCTGCCAGAGCTCGATGCGGTTGCCATCAGGGTCAGTGACCCAGCCGAAGCGTCCGACGCCTTCCATCTCCTGCGTCTGCTCGACCACGTCGGCCCCCTTCGACCGCAGCTGCGCGAGCATGGCGTCGAGGTCGCGGACCCGGAAGTTGAGCATCACCTTCTGGTCCGCCGAACCGAAGTAGTCGGTGCCGGTCTCGAAGGGCGCGAAGACCATGGGCCCGGTTTGCGGCTGCCAGAGCCCGTTTTCGTCGGCATCGAGCCCCAGGCAGTCCCGGTACCAGGCGCCCAGTCTCTCGGGGTCGGCGGACCGCACGAAGTACCCACCCACACCCAGTACGCGTTCCATGCCTACCCCATCGCGTTCGTGCCGTCGGAGAGCACGGGTGAGATCAGCCCGAGGACGTTCCCGTCGGGGTCGAGCAGGTAGCCCACACGGCCGATGCCCTGCATGTCGGACAGTGGGAGGGCCTCGGCGGCGCCCAGCTCGAGTCCCGTGCGGAACACCTCGTCGACGTCTCCGTCGACGCCCACCACGACGTTGCAGCCGTTGACGGGCGCCCCCGGCTCCGGCCGCGGCCCTCTCCGCTGGGTGAGGCCGCCGTTGATCCCCTGGCCGGGCGCGTCCACCGTGGCTGCTCCCTCGCCGGTGTCGATCGCCCAGTAGGGCATGTCACCGAACTGCGTGAACGTCCACCCGAGCAGGCGGGAGTAGAAGTCGATGAGCACCTGCGGTTCGGACGCGTGGATCTCGAAGTGGACGACGAGGTTCGCCATGATGATGCCCTCCCTATGACCGGGTGGCCGACGCTACGCCCCACCGTGAGCTCCCCGCCAGAGCGACACCGTCAGAGGCCTACTCCCCATTCGAGGCGGAGCGCATACTCCTCGAGACGCTCCCCCTGGTCGAGGCTGCGGCCGAGGGCACTGTCCTCGGCTCGGCGTCCGTCCGCCACGACCGGGCCGAGGCAGTCGAGGAGTCGGTCCTGGATGAACCCGTGGACGAAGTCATCCTCGCGCTGTCCCCAGCGATGAGAATCACGTGGTGGCACCGTGACCTCCATCACCGCCTGCACCGGTTCGGCATCCCCGTCGCGCTGCTCCCCTGACGTCGACCCCCGAGCAGTCCCCGTCCACCCCGTCAATGCCTGTCGATGCCCGTCGATTGCGGTCCGCGCTCAGGGCCGTCGCGACCTCGGCAGCTTGCTGACGACCAGCCGGTAGGACTCGTCAACCGCAGCCAACAGGTCGCGGTCGGGTATGGCGCCGCCGAGGTCGAGGGTGTTCCAGCCCGAACGGCCGATGTAGGGCATCGTGCGGGCGTCGTCGGGGAATTGCCGAAGCCACTCGTCTGCCTCGATCCTGGTGGGCGCGCACTTGAGCCCCACGGAACGGGATGACTCCGAGGCGAAGGCGAAGATCTTGTCGGCCACCTTGACGACGACGTCACCCTCCCAGGGCTCGTCGCGCCAGGCGCCGGGCTTGGCGAGGCAGTGGGCTACGACGTCCGACCCGGTCAGCCGGCCGCTGCCGCCCCTCTCGTCCATGGACGCATCCTCCACGCTCAGGCCAGCGTGAGGAAGAGCCTCTCCATCGTGGCCCGGCCCTCGGGGCGGCCTACACGGCGGCGCGCAACGCGCCCGCCCTCTTCTGACCGGGTACCCGCCCGGACGGCGGGTCAGCCCAGGGTGGCGCTGTGGTCGGGCACGTACGTCGTCTGCTCCCGCGGAGGCCGCTCGTACCCCTTGGGCTCGGGGCGCTCAGGCATCCTCAGCACCGGGGACGGCACCTCGACGTACGGGATCGTGGACAGCAGGTGCGCCATCATGTTGAGCCGCGCGCGCTTCTTGGAGTCGGACTCCACGACGTACCACGGGGCCTCGGGGATGTCCGTGTGCACCATCATCTCGTCCTTGGCGCGCGAGTAGTCCTCCCACCGGGTGATGGACTCCAGGTCCATGGTCGAGAGCTTCCACTGGCGCATCGGGTCGCGCAGGCGCGAGGTGAACCGCCGCTGCTGCTCGGAGTCGCTGACGGAGAACCAGTACTTGCGCAGGAGGATCCCGTCCTCGACGATCAGCCGTTCGAAGATCGGGCACTGGTGCAGGAACCGCCGGTACTCGTACGGCGTGCAGAACCCCATGACCCGCTCCACCCCGGCGCGGTTGTACCAGGACCGGTCGAACAGGACGATCTCGCCGGCGGCTGGCAGGTGCTCGACGTAGCGCTGGAAGTACCACTGCGTCCGCTCGCGCTCCGTCGGCGTCGGCAGCGCCACGATCCGCACGTTGCGGGGGCTGAGGTACTCGGTGATCCGCTGGATCGTGCCGCCCTTGCCCGCCGCGTCGCGCCCCTCGAAGACCACCACGACCCGCTGCTTCTCTGCCTTGACCCACTCCTGCACCTTGACCAGCTCGGCCTGGAGGCGGAACAGCTCGGCCTCGTAGACCTTGACGGGCAACGACCGCGTCGAAGCCTCGTCCTTCGCCATCCCGCTCAGGACCTCTCCGCACCGGGGACCGGGACGCCAGGCACGGTGTCCCCGATGGCCTCCTGCAGGAGCGCCGCCAGCCCTCCCGCAACCTGCTCCCGCAGCTCGTAGCGGGCGCGCACCAGCGGCACCGGCACCGACAGCACCCGCGTCAGGTCGATCGGCGTGCCGCTCACCACGGCGTCGCAGGCACCCGCCTCGACCGCCGCGCTGATGGTCGCCTCGAGGTCGCGCACCTGGGCCGCGCCGTACCCCATGGCCGGCAGGACCGCGCGCGCGTTCGGGTACCTCGCGTACGTGTCTGCGATGGAGCCCACCGCGTACGGCGACGGGTCGACGACCTCGGCCGCCCCGGCAGCGCGGGCGCCGACGACACCCGCGCCGTACGTCATGGACCCGTGGGTGAGGGTGGGCCCGTCCTCGACGACCAGGACGCGCCGCCCACGGACGGCGGCCTCATCGTCCACGGTCACGGGGCTGTCCGCCCGCAGGACGGTCGCGTCGGGGTTGAGGGCCCGCACCGACGACTCGACCGCCTCGATGTCCTCGGGCCGTGCGGAGTCACACTTCGCGACGACCACGACGTCGGCCATCCGGACGTTCGCCTCGCCCGGGTGGTACGCCGCCTCGTCACCGGGTCGCAGCGGGTCGGCCAGCACGAGGTGCAGGTCCGGCGCGTAGAAGGGCAGGTCGTTGTTGCCCCCGTCCCAGAGCACGACGTCCGCCTCCTGCTCGGCCTGGCGCAGGATGCGTTCGTAGTCGACCCCGGCATAGACGACGCCACCGGCGTCGAGGTGCGGCTCGTACTCCTCGCGCTCCTCGATCGTGCAGTCGTACCGGTCGAGGTCGTCGTACGAGGCGTAGCGCTGGCAGGCCTGCGCGACGAGGTCGCCGTAGGGCATGGGGTGGCGCACCGCCACCACGCGCAGTCCACGGTCGCGCAGCAGCCGCGCCAGGTAGCGCGTGGTCTGGCTCTTGCCCACCCCGGTGCGCACCGCCGTCACGGCGACGACCGGCTTGGTGCTGCGCAGCATCGTGCGTCGGGCGCCGTGGAGCCGGAAGTCGGCCCCCGCCGCGATGCACTGGGAGGCGAGGTGCATGACGCGCTCGTGCCGGACGTCGGAGTAGGCGAAGACCACGACGTCGACAGCCTGCCGTCGCACCAGGTCGCCGAGCTCGGACTCGGCGACGATCGGGATGCCCTGTGGGTACAGGGAACCCGCGAGCTCGGCCGGGTAGCGCCGGCCGTCGATGTCGGGGATCTGCGTCGCGGTGAAGGCCACGACCTCGTGGCCCGGATCGTCGCGGAAGACGACGTTGAAGTCGTGGAAGTCACGTCCGGCCGCGCCGAGGATGACGACGCGCGTACGCGGGGTCGGGCTGGCCGTCATGGCCCCGACCTTCCCACTCCGGAGGCCGCGTGGGCACCAGCACGAGGACTACCCCCGAGGGGGGTCCCGTGGTCGCCTCGTCGGTGGCACGATCGGAGGGTGAGCGACACCGCGGCACGCACCGGGACCGGGAGTGGCGCGCCGACACGACCTGGCGCCAGCGGCTCCCCCACGCACACGCTCATCTCGATGGAGCACGAGTGGGTGGCCAGCAACTACGGCCCGCTGCCGGTGGTCATCGCGCACGGCGAGGGCGCGTGGGTCACCGACGTGGAGGGGCGTCGCTACCTCGATGCCCTCGCCGGCTACTCGGCCCTGAACTTCGGCCACCGGCACCCGGCGCTCGTCGCCGCCGCGAGGGCCCAGCTCGAGCGCCTCACCCTGACCAGCCGGGCGTTCCACAGCGACCGGCTCGGAGTGTTCTGCCGCGACCTCGCCACACTCGCGGGCAAGGACCTCGTCCTGCCCATGAACACCGGGGCCGAGGCCGTCGAGACGGCGATCAAGGCTGCTCGGCGGTGGGGCTACGAGGTCAAGGGCGTCCCGGACGGCCGGGCGCGGATCATCGTCATGCGTGGCAACTTCCACGGCCGCACGACCACGATCGTCGGCTTCTCCGACGACCCCCTGGCCCGGGAGCACTACGGTCCCTACACCCCGGGCTTCGACCTGGTGCCGTTCGGCGACATCGCGGCGCTCGAGGCGGCGGTGACCGACGAGACCGTGGCAGTGCTGCTGGAGCCGATCCAGGGCGAGGCCGGCGTCATCATCCCGCCGAACGGCTGGCTGCGTGACGTGCGCGAGCTGACGCGGCGCCGCAACGTGCTCATGGTCGCCGACGAGATCCAGTCGGGGCTCGGCCGCGCAGGAGCCACCTTCGCCTGCGACCTCGAGGGTGTCGTCCCGGACGTCTACGTGCTGGGCAAGGCCCTCGGCGGCGGGATCCTCCCCGTGTCGGCCGTCGTCGCCGACCGCGACGTGCTCGGCGTGTTCACCCCGGGCAGCCACGGGTCCACGTTCGGCGGCAACCCCCTGGCCGCGGCCGTCGGCCAGGCCGTGGTGGGTCTCCTCGCCACCGGCGAGTACCAGGAGCGGGCGCGCACGCTCGGCGTGGCGCTGCACGCCGGTCTGGAGGCGCTGCTCGGCCATGGTGTGGCCGCGGTCCGGTGCCGCGGGCTGTGGGCCGGCGTCGACATCGACCCACGGATGATGAGTGGGCGCGAGGCGTCCTACCGGCTCCTCGAGCAGGGCGTCCTGGTCAAGGACACCCACGGCTCCACGATCCGCCTGGCGCCGCCGCTCGTGGTCGGCGAGGCCGAGGTGGACATCGTCCTCGAGGCGCTGTCGACCGTCCTGCGGCACTGATGCTCCCGATCCATTGACGGCTCGGTCGACCCTGACGAGACTGGATGGTCGGAGGAATGGGGTGCGCCATGGCGTGGAATCTGACCGGTAGCTACGTCGAGACCTGTTCGTGCGAGCTGATGTGCCCGTGCAACCTCTCCTTCGACCACGGCGCCACCTACGACTTCTGCCGGGTCACACTGGTGTTCAACCTCCGCGAGGGGCAGGTCGAGGGGACGGACGTCTCGGGTCGCAGGGTCGCGCTGATCGCCGACACCCCGAAGGTGATGACCGAGGGCAACTGGCGCTTGGGCGTCTACATCGATGACGGGGCCAGCGACGAGCAGTTCGACAAGCTGGTCGGCGTGTTCGGCGGGTCTCTCGGCGGTCCGATGGGGGCACTCGCGCCGCTCGTGGGCGAGGTGGTGGGCGTGGAGCGCGCCGCCATCGAGGTGACCGACGACGGGCTGCTCCACCGCGTGCGGGTCGGGGACACCATCGACTTCGAGATCGAGGACATCGTCCCGTTCGGCGTGGAGACCGGGGTCCCGGTCCGGTTCCAGGGCATGTTCCACCCCGTCGCGCCGGACCTGACCATGGCCGAGGCCAGGCACACGCGCATCAACGCGTTCGGCATCTCCTACGAGGGCAGGACCGGCCTGTCGACCTCGTCGTTCACCTGGGCCGCCTGACGCTGATGCGTGCGGTGGCTGCCCCGGAGGGCGGCAGGTCGGCCCTCACCCCCGTCTACGCCGCCGTCCGCGTGCGGCTGGGGCTCGTGGCGGCGCTGTTCCTGGTCGCGGCCCTCGGCTGGGTCTGGAGCGTCCACGCCATGCAGGGCATGGACGCCGGTCCCTGGTCCGGCCTGGGCAGCCTCGGCTGGTTCCTCGGCACCTGGGTCGTGATGATGGCCGCGATGATGCTGCCCTCGGTGGCCCCCACCATCGCGCTGTACGCGCGGCTGACCAAGACGGCGTCGCCGGTCTCGCCGTGGCTCTTCGCCGGGGGCTACCTGCTGGCATGGGCGGCCGCCGGGCTGCTGGCCTACGGCATCGGGGCCATGGCCCGCCTCGTCCTGGGCGACGCCCTGAGCTGGGACCGGGCCGGGCGCACGATCGCCGGCGTGACGCTCGCTGCCGCAGCCGTCTACGAGCTCACACCGCTCAAGGACGTGTGCCTGGGCCACTGCCGCACTCCGCTCGGCGCCCTCCTGGGGTCGTGGCGGGACGGGTCGTTGGGCGCGGTTCGCATGGGTGTGCGCAACGGCGCCTGGTGCGTCGGCTGCTGCTGGGCGTTGATGGCGTCGCTGTTCGCCCTCGGGGTGATGAGCGTGACGTGGATGGCGCTCGTGGCGGGGCTGGTCGCCGTCGAGAAGCTGTTGCCCTGGCGTGCTGTGGTGACCTGGGCGACCGCCGGTCTGCTCCTGTTGATCGGTCTCCTCCTGCTGTTGGCACCCGAGGCGCTGCCCGGCCTGACGACACCGTCGGGCATGACGATGTGAGCGCCTCCCGCCGAGCCTGGCGCTCATGCCGGTCGTGAGCGCCATACGCACACAGGGGGCTGCCCGCCCCGGTCGAGCCGGGACGGGCAGCGTGGTGAGCGAAGCAGCTTCGGGTCCTATGGCATGTGGACCGTCAGGTTGCCGTGCGTCACGGTGTACTGGTTCGTCGGCGTGAAGCCGTGCAGGACCATCGAGTCAGCCGTCGTGAGCGACGACGCGACCGAGAATCCGACCTGGTCGGGGCCGCCGAGGACGTCGACGACCTTCCAGACCACGACGGTGCCCTTGAGCGAGCCGGACGGGATCACGTAGTCGAACCAGGCCACATGTGGTGTGACCCTGACACGGTGAACCGAGGCCCGGTAGGCGACAGCGGCACTGAGGTTCCGGTACGACACGTAACCGTGGTCAGCGGTCCATGCGTAGTCGGAGACCTGGAAGGTCATCTGCTGGCTGGCACCGGCAGGACCGAACCACACGCCACCAGTGGCGTGGCCGAGCAGCAGGTAGAGCTGCACGACGGTGATGTCCCCCGCGGTGAGGCGGTAGGCGTACGTGGGCGTGAAGCCCGCGTTCACCATGGCGGCGGCGGCGGTGGCCGACGTCGCGACCGAGAAGCCTGCGGAGTCAGGAGCGCCGTTCGCGACCTTCCACGCCAGGGGCAGCCCACTCAGCCCGGGGAACCCGGCTGGGATGGTGTAGGCGAACCGTGCCTGGGCGTACGAGACCCGAACGACAGGGGTCGCAGCCTCATAGAGGAGCGAGCTGTCGAGGTTCGCGTAGAAGGCGACCCCGGTGTCCATCGTCGGGCCGTAGTCCAACACCGCGAACGCCAGGTGCTGGCGGGGGCTGGTGCCGAAGGCGCCGTTGCCGAAGGCATAGCCCCGCAGCCCGGTGCTGCCGGTGCTCCTGGTGTCCAGCCCACCGTTGCTCACGGTGTAGCTGTTGGACGGCGTGAAGCCACTGGCCACCATGGTCAGGGCCTGGCTCGGGGTGGCAGCGACCGAGAAGGCCGCGGTGTCAGGCGAGCTGTCCTTGACCTGCCAGACGATGATCAGGCCGGCGACCGAGGCGGGCGCCGTGGACGGGATCGTGTAGGCGAAGCGGGCTCCGGTGTTGGTGGCCCGGACGGCCATCACGCTGGCGTCATAGGCGACTGCAGCGGAAGCGTTGGCATACGAGACCGTGCCCCGGTCTCCGCTGCTCCTGTCGATCATCGAGAAGGTCAGGTGCTGAGCCGACCCGCCGGTGCCGAGAACGGCGTCACCTACGGCGTATCCGATCGTCGGCCCCGCGATCGGGCTCGGGTCAGCCATCGCCACGACGGGTGCCATGGATAGGCCACTCAGTCCGAGCAGGAAGGCCGACAGCAATGTCAGGACCTTGCGCATGGGAGTGTTCCTTCCACGGGGATGAGGGATCCCCCCTGCCGAGGCCACCGTGTCCCCGCCACAACTGGCCGAGTGCCCACCCCGGTGTCTCCGGGGCTCGTTCATTCCCCGACACCTTCACCGTATGTCGCGGCCTGCGACATCGTCACAGCCGAAGGTCCCGACTCGGGTCTCGCACCGACGGCTGCCAGCCGAGCTCGCCACGCGCGCAACGGGTCGCGGGCGAACCGGGCCAGCCCGATCTCGGGGCTGATCCGCGCGGTGAAGCCGAGCTCGGCACTGGCGCGCGCCGGCGAGGCGACGACGTGCCGGACGTCGCCGAGCCGGTAGTCGCCGGAGACGACCGGCAGCGGGGAGCCGGGTGCAGCGGCCGTGACCATGCGTGCCACGTCGAGGATGGTCACTGGTTGCCCGGAGCACACGTTGTAGGCCGTGTGGCTCCCCCGGTCACGGCCCAGCACGGCCTCGACCGCGGCAACGTTGGCCCGGGCCACGTCCTCGACGTGGACGAAGTCGCGCATCTGCAGACCGTCCTCGAAGACGAGCGGGGCGCGACCTGCCTCCATGGCCGAACGGAAGATGGCCGCGACCCCCGAGTACGGGGTGTCCCTGGGCATGCCGGGCCCGTACACGTTGTGGTAGCGCAGGGAGATCGCCGAGGCGCCGGCCTGCCTTGCCCAGGCTGCGGCATAGTGCTCCTGCGCGACCTTGCTCGAGGCGTAGCTGCTGCGCGGGTCGAGCACGGCGTCCTCGGTCACCGCCTCCCATCCCAGAAGGCGCCCGCACAAGGGACAGCCGTTGTCGAACAGGCCGGCGTCGAGGTGCTCCACGCGTCTTGGGGCCGGTGACTGGTCGCCGTGTGCCGGACAGCGGTAACGCCCCTCGCCGTACACCACCATCGACGACGCCTGCACGAACCGGGACACGCCCGACTCGGACATGGCCGCCAACAGCGCGGCGGTGCCGAGGTCGTTGTGCGCGGCGTACAGCGGCAGGTCGCATACCGTCACCCCTGCACCGACCATGGCGGCAAGGTGACACACCACGTCGACACCGCTCAGAAGGCCCGACCAGTCGCGAGCCTGACGCACGTCGAGGACGTGGACGCCTTCAGGCTCGGTCACGGGACGGGCATGGGCCTGTGGAACCAGTGCGTCCACAGGTACTACCTCGTGACCGACTCCACGCAGGGCCGTAGCCGTGGCCGTGCCGATGAACCCGGCAGCGCCGGTCAACAGCACCTTCATCGTGGATGGGGTCACCACGGCGTCACCAGGAGCGACTGGACCAGCAGCCCCAGGCCGACCTGTCCGACCAGGGCCGACCGACGCCAACGGGCGGGTAGCGTCACCGTGCTGAGCAGCAGCCACGGCACGAACGGGAGCCAGATCCGTTCCACCTCGGCCTTGCTCATCAACGACAGGTCCGCGAGCACCACCGCGACGACGGCGCCGGCGACCAGCGTCATGAGCGGATCTCGCTGCGGGTGACGAAAGGCGTCCAGGAGACGGTGGCCGGAGAGGGCGAGGGCCCCGAACAGTACCGGTCCCGCGCACACCGCCAGCAGGGCCACGTCGGCCCAGAGCCAGTATGCGGCCGGTCGCGCCGTGGCCAGACCGTCCCAGTACCGTTGGTGCAGAACGGGGTACGCATCCCAGTACGCGAACCCAGCCAGGGCGAAACCACCCATCACGGAGGCCACCCCCACCGCCACCACCCCGAGCAGGCGAGCCACCTCGCGCGTCCAGCCTCGCGCGCCGGCCAGGACGGCGAGGACCACCACGGCCATGAGGGGAAGGCCGTACGACAGCATGGCGCACGCGCCGAGCCCGACGCCCGCAGCGCCGGCCCAGGCCTTCGCGACGGGCCGACGGCGGGCAGCACCGGCCATCGCCGCCAGGGCGACGGTCCACGCGGCTGCCGCGGCAAACACCGCGTCGGCCGAGACCGCCTGCCACACCGCGAACGGACCCATCACCAGGAACGGCAGCACTGGGCGGAGACGAGCCTGCTCACCGAGGCCCCGACAGGTCACGGCTACCGCGACCGGCACGGTCGCCGCGACCGCGACAACGACGAGGCCGGCCGCCGGCCCTGAGCCCATGCCGATCCGAGACAGCGCCACGAAGAACAGCAACGCGCCCGGCGGGTGGCCGGCCACGTGCACCGGCCAGCTGTCGCTCGCGGTCAACGGGATCCGGCTGACGAAGGAGCGCAGCAGGTCACCGACGTCATCGACCGCGCGCGCCGATGAGAGGTACTCGCTGGGACGGTCGAGCACCGCGCCGATGCCGTCGACTCCGTCGACGAGGGCCAGCGACACCATCCAGGCCGCAGATGACGCCCACGCCACGACCATGAGTCGGCTCCAGCTCAGCCGCAGCACCCACCCCCAGGGCCTGGCAGTGGCGGACCACCACACCAGCACCAGCACCGGCACTGAACCCAGCCCGACGCGTGGGCCCCACGTCGCCAGCATCGGGGCGGCCAGACCGGCGTGCACGTCGACCCCGGGCAGCCTCGCCACCACGACGGCCACCGCGAACAGCGCGGTCGCGACGCCGGCTCCAGCGGCCAGGACGGCGCCGGCGCGCCCGTCCGCAGGGGCGTCAGGAGCTGGTCCGGAAGGCGGGCGGGTCGCAGTGGTGGCACTGGGTCCGGAGAGCCGTGAGGAGGTCACGTCCCGACACTCGCAGACCCCTTGCCTCGGCGAGGAGTCCACAGACGACTGGTCAGACTCTCGTAATCTTTGGCACCGCAACAGCATCGGTCGCGCGCCTAGCGTCGTGGCATGAGCCTGGACTGCGAACTCATCCTCCCGTGCCGCAACGAGGCGCTCGCACTGCCCGCCCTGCTCGCCGCAGTCCCGTCAGGCATGAAGGTGCTCGTTGTCGACAACGGCTCCACGGATGGAACTGCCGAGGTCGCCCGCGGTCTGGGCGCGCGAGTCGTCGTCGAACACCAACCCGGGTACGGCGCGGCGGTCCAGGCCGGGATCAGGGCCGCCGCGGCGCGGTACGTCGCGGTGATGGACGGTGACGGGTCACTGGACCCCGCCGAGCTGGCGCCACTGCTCGACGACGTCGCGCAAGGACGGGCGACGATGGCGGTCGGGCGACGTCGACCCGTCGCCCGCGGCGTCATCGGCGTGCATGCCCGGCTGTTCAACGCGGCCGCAGCCTGGTGGATCGGCCGACGCACGGGCCTGCGACTGCACGACATCCCCTCGGTCCGGGTGACCCGTCGCACAGACCTGATGGCGCTAGGGGTCCAGGACCTGCGCTTCGGGTACCCGGTGGAGGTTCTCGTCCGGGCGCACCGTGCTGGCTGGTCCGTGGTCGAGCACGACATGACGTACCGGGCCCGGGCCGCTGGCACCACGTCCAAGGTGTCCGGGTCCCTGCGCGGTTCGGCCAAGGCAGCCCATGACCTCGTCAAGTCGCTGCCGTGACCACGGCGACGGTTCTCGTCATGGCCAAGGCGCCCGTACCGGGGGCCGTCAAGACAAGGCTCGGCGCCACGATCGGCCCCGAGGCAGCTGCACGTCTGGCGCATGCGGCCCTGCTGGACACGCTCGCCGTCTGCGAGTCCGTGTTCCCACCAGGGCGACGTGTCATCGCGCTGGCCGGGGCGCCTGCGAGATCGGTCGAGCCTGCCCAGCTGGACCGTGCGCTGTCCGGCTGGGACGTGGTCGCCCAAGAAGGGGCAACGTTCGCGGAGAGGCTCGAGACCGCGCACCGAGACGCTCATGTCACCCACGGTGGTCCGGTGGTGCAGATCGGGATGGACACCCCACACCTCACTGCACGCCACCTGGAGCAGGTCGTCGCAGCCACCAGGAGCGGACGACCGGTGCTGGGCAGGGCACAGGACGGCGGATGGTGGGTGCTGGCGACCACTGCCCCCGGCGACGTCACCCAGCTGCGGCGCGTGCCGATGTCGCGCCACGACACCTGGGCCCGTACCCGGGACTGCGTCGAGAGGACAGCAGGGACCGTGCTGCCCACCGAGGAGCTCAACGACGTCGACACCGCGGCCGACGCCGAGGTCGCTGCGGCGGCAGCGCCGGACACCAGGTTCGCCCGCGGCTGGCGCGAGCTCCTCGCCTCCGGGATGGGAGGGACGTCGTGAGCACCCTGGCCAGCACGAGCCTGGACGATGCAGACGCCGACACCACGGCGACAAGCGCCCACGGACGCGTGTCCCCAGCGAAGGTCTTCGCCGTCGCGCTGACCCTCGGGACCCTCACGGCGGTGATAGACGGTCGCGGCACCCACCACCAGCTCCCAGTCCGGAGCTGGACCGGTCGCGCCTCGCGCAGTGACCGGTTCCTGCTCGACCACTGCCACGGATCCACGATCGACCTGGGCTGCGGCCCCGGTCGCCTCGCGGCGGAGCTCCGAGACCGCGGCCACGACGTGCTGGGCGTCGACGCCTCGCGGTCAGCCATCGCCGGGGCCAGGCGTCGCGACATCCCCGTCGTCTGCGGAAGCCTGTTCGACCCCGTACCGAGCGAGGGCAGCTGGGGCACCGCGCTCCTCGCCGACGGGAACATCGGCATCGGCGGCGACCCCGCCGGACTGCTCGTCCGTGCCGGCCGGATCATCCGCCCCGACGGACGAATCGTGGTCGACCTCGCTCCTGCAGGCACCGGTCTTCGCGTCCACCAGCTCCACCTGCGGGCAGGTGGGCTGGCTTCCACCTCGTTCCCCTGGGCGGAGCTGGGCCCTGACGCGTTGCCGGAGACCGCTGCCGCCGCCCAGCTCACCATCGCCCAGGTCACTCGTCGGCGTGGACGCACCGTCGCCGTCCTCACCCACGCACGGGAGCAGGGCCGTTGAGCAGCACCCGGTTCACCGATGCCCTGACCAGGCTCGTCGACGCACTGCCGGAACCCGATGACTTCCCGAGCACCGCGCGTAACCGCGAGCTCACCGCCCGCGTCGGCACGTGGCTCGGCGCCTGCTTCCTGCTCGCCTTCCTCACCGGCGTCTGGAGCCACCTGGCGCAGCTGCCGGACCCGGTCCTGCCATTGCCCACCCGACCCGTCTGGCTGTACCGGGTGACGCAGGGCGTGCACGTCGCCGCCGGCACCGCCGCCGTCCCCCTGCTGCTCGTCAAGCTGTGGTCGGTCTTCCCCCAGCTGTTCCGCCGCCCGCCCGCCGTGAGGCGCGCGCAGTTGCTCGACGCCGCCGAACGCCTGTCGATCCTCGTCCTCGTGTCCAGTACTTCGTTCCAGCTCGTCAGCGGCCTGGCGAACTCCGCCCAGTGGTACCCGTGGTCCTTCTCGTTCCGCGCCACACACTTCGCCATCGGCTGGGTGGCCATGGGTGCGCTCCTCGTGCACGTCGCCGTGAAGCTGCCCGTCATCCGCACGGCGTGGCTCGAGCCTCAGGGGCAGCCGGCGCAAGGCACCGTCTCGCGACGTACCGTCCTAGGTGTCACGTGGGCGGCAGCAGCGGTCGCCGTCGTGACCACCGCAGCCTCCAGTGTGCCCGGAGTCCGCCGGTTGTCGGTCCTCGCGACGCGCACCGGAACCGGACCCGGCGGCATACCCGTCAACAAGACCGCGGCTGCGGCCGGCGTCGCGAAGGCTGCAGCCGACCCCGCCTTCGCCCTCGTGGTCGCCTGGGGCGACACGGAGCGACGCTTTTCCCGAGCGGACCTCGAGGCGATGCCCCAGACCACAGCCACCCTGCCTATCGCGTGCGTCGAGGGATGGAGCGCCTCGGGAGTGTGGGGTGGGGTCCGCGTGGCCGACCTGGTGGACCTAGTCGGCGCCCCCACCGGGTCGGCAGTGCTCGTCGAGTCGCTCCAACGGGTCGGAGCGTCCAGCCGGAGCCGACTTCCGGGCAACGTAGCTGCTGACCGTGAGGCGATCCTCGCCCTGACCCTGGCCGGCGAACCCCTCTCGCTCGACCACGGCTACCCGTGCCGGGTCATCGCCCCCAACCGTCCCGGCGCCTTGCAGACGAAGTGGGTCAGCCGGTTGGAGGTGCGGCCGTGAGCACGGAGCTTCGACTGGTCCGCACCATCATGGCCGCCCTCGGGGCCTTGGTCGGCCTGTACGGCGTCGTCCGGTTCCTCGGCCTCGGGTGGACCAACCTGCTGGCCACCCTCCCGTGGCTGGCTGGTGTCGTGGTCGTCCACGACGGCGTGCTGGCCCCGTTGGTCGTGGTGGCCGGGGTCGCCGCCGCTCGGACGTTGCCGGCCTGGTCCCGTCCGGCCGCCGTGTTCGCGGTGGTGGTCCTGGGCGCGGTCACCCTCGTGGCTGTGCCGGTGCTCGGCCGGTTCGGCGCCAAGGCCGACAACCCCACCCTGTTGGACCGCCCGTACGCAGCAGGCTGGGTCGGCGTCGCCGTCCTAGTCTTGGTCGCAGCGGTCGCGATCGCCGTCCGCGGTCGACGCAAGGGAGCAGCGCGTGGCTGAGGTACTCGTCGTCGACGACGACCTCACCGTCCGGGAGGTCGTCGTGTCCTACCTGCGCGCCGCCGGCCACCACGTACAGGAAGCCGGCAACGGCGAGGACGCGCTCAGGTCGATGCGGGGCAGGGGTGCGGACCTCGTGGTCCTCGACCTGATGCTGCCCGGCGTCAATGGGCTCGAGGTCTGCCGCCGGCTTCGCGAGACCACCGACGTCCCTGTCATCATGCTCACCGCTCTCGGGGCAGAGACCGACCGCCTGGTCGGTCTGCGGTTGGGCGCCGACGACTACGTCACCAAGCCGTTCAGCCCGCGCGAGCTGGCCCTTCGCGTCGACTCGGTCCTGCGCCGCGTCGGGCAGAGGCACCCCAAGGGCGCCACGGTCACGGATGGCGACCTCGTGGTCGAACCCGCCGAGCACTCGGCCGTCCTGGCCGGGACCGCCCTCCCGCTGACCGTCCGTGAGTTCGACCTGCTCCACTTCCTCGTCGCGAACCCACGCCGGGTGTGGTCACGCGACGCGCTGCTGCGCGAGGTCTGGGGCTGGTCCTTCGGCGACCAGTCGACCGTGACCGTCCACGTCCGTCGCCTGCGGGAGAAGGTCGAGACCGACCCACGGAGGCCGACGCGCCTGCTCACCGTGTGGGGGGTCGGCTACCGGTGGGAACCTCGATGACCCATGACCAGGTCAGCGTGGTGCTCATCGCCGCAGGGTGGTCACTGGGGGTGGGTGTCATCGGCGCCCTCGTCGGCTGGCGCCTGCGACGAGCCCCCATCCGCTGGTCCGTGGGCCTCATCGCCGTCGTCGCGGTCGGCGGTGTGGTGGCCGGCGTGGTGGGCACGGCGCGTGCCATGTTCCTGTCCACGCACGACCTCGGCGTGGTGGTCCTCGTGTGTGGCGTCTCGGGCCTCGTGTCTGCGGCGTTCGCGCTCTTCCTGGCTCGCACCCTGGCCCTCTCCGCGAGACGGCTGCGGGGCATGGCCTCCGCTGTCGGCGCCGGCAAGGACGTCCACCCGCCCGGTGCCGACTCGGCCGAGCTGCGCGCCGTCGCCGAAGAACTCGCGCGGAGCAGTGAACGCCTGCGCACCTCGCAGGCCCGCGAACGACGGCTCGAGCAGTCCCGGCGCGAGCTCGTCGCCTGGGTCTCGCACGACCTGAGGACCCCGTTGGCCGGGCTGCGCGCCATGGCCGAGGCCCTCGACGACGGCATCGCCACCGACCCGCAGCGCTACCACCGGCAGATGCTGAAGGAGACCAACCGGATGGCGACCATGGTCGACGACCTCTTCGAGCTCTCCCGCATCCACGCGGGATCGCTCAACCTCACCCTGCAACCCATGGTGCTGCGCGACGTGGTCAGCGAGACGATCGCCGGAGCCGCCCCGGTGGCCAGGACCCACGGCGTGCAGCTCGGCGGACACGTGCACCCCGACGTCGAGCTCCGCGCCGACGCCACAGCCCTGTCGCGCGTGGTTGCCAACCTCGTCATGAACGCCATCCGCCACACCCCCGCTGACGGGGTCGTCCTCGTCGAGGGCCGCACCGCCGGCGGCCTGGTGGAGCTCACCGTCACCGACGGCTGCGGCGGGATCCACCCCGACGACCTCGACTCCGTCTTCGAGGTGGGCTGGCGCGGCACCCGGGCCCGCACACCGGGCCCCGACAGCGGCGCCGGGCTCGGCCTGGCCATCGTGCGCGGACTCGTCGAGGCGCACCACGGCACCGTCACCGTCGGCAACCACGGCAGCGGGTGCCGTTTCGTCGTCCGCCTGCCCGCCTGACGCACCACATCCCCGGCCGGGATCGCTTGGGTCCCAGACCACGTGAGCGGCTCGGAGCCCGTTTCCGGAGTGGTGCCGGGACGTAGCCGGGACCATCGACCCTTCCTTGGCCACAGGAGCGTCATAGCGTGGGAATCCGCGGGGCGCGGTGTTGTCGGCATTCGCCGCGGTTGGCCGCCAGGCAGGCGCTGGCCGCGATGAGGCACGCAAACCGGTTGATGGCTCACGACGCCGCGCCTGAGCCGGTCTGCGGGCACCACGGACTGCACACACCACCGTCTGCGTGCACCACCTCAGGAGAAGGGCAGAAGATCATGAACCGATACCGTGGCAACGCCATCGCGGTGGGACTCCTGCTCATCGCCTGCACCGCCACCAGCATCCTCAGCGCCGTGCCCCTGGGCGCGACCCTCGATGGTTCCGACTACCTGGACCGGCTGGCAGTCAGCGACAGCCGTGTCATCTGGACGGCTCTCCTGGAGTTCGCGTGGGCTGCCACCGGCGCGGGCATCGCCATCGCGTTGTACCCCGTCATCCGACGCCACAACCGTGCGCTGGCTCTCGGATCCGTGGCCGGAAGGGTGGTGGAGGGCGTGATGGTCCTCATCGGGACGCTCGGCCTGCTGGTGCTCCTGACGGTCAGCCAGGACTCGCTCGCGACGGGAGCCGACGCAGCGGCCTTCCGTGCAACCGGAGACGCCTTGCTCGCGGTGCGCGACTGGACAACCGGGTTCGTCGGGATGCTGCCCTTCCTCACCGCAGCCCTGATGTACTACTTCGTGCTCTACCGTGCACGGCTCGTGCCCCGGTGGCTCTCGGGCTGGGGACTGGCCGGTGCCGCGCTGGGCCTGGTCGCCACCGTCTACTCCGGGTACACCCAGGACTTCGGCTTCTCCACCGTCAACACGGTGCTCAACATCCCGATCGCCCTGCAGGAGATGGTCCTGGCCGTCTGGTTGCTGGCCAAGGGATTCAACCCCTCGGACGTCGACGCGGACGGCATCCGTGTGGGCGACGCTGGTCGACCCACGAGGCAAGTCGTCCCGGCATCCCGCCGAGACAAGGGCGCCCAGCTGACCGGGTGAGCTCCACCGTCGGACCAGCCGGCCGCCTCCAGCCCTCATCTCAGACATCGAAACAGCCCCTGACCCTGGGTCTTCGCTGGTCAGGGGCTGTTTCGTGCTGGTGGGCGATACTGGGTTTGAACCAGTGACCTCTTCCGTGTCAAGGAAGCGCGCTACCACTGCGCCAATCGCCCGAGGTTGGTGCTTCGGGTTCGTACGTGTCGAGGTGGAGACGGGATTTGAACCCGTGTACGCGGCTTTGCAGGCCGCTGCCTCGCCTCTCGGCCACTCCACCGTGAAGGCGGTCAAACCCTCCGAGCGGATGACCGGGCTCGAACCGGCGACCTCAACCTTGGCAAGGTTGCGCTCTACCAACTGAGCTACATCCGCATTACACGCGCGTTGGTGTCGAACGGGCTGGTGTTGCTACCCGCTGCGCGTGCGAAGGAAACTTATCCGATCACCCGCGTCCTCTCCAAATTGGGCGTCTTCCGAGCCCTCCGGGACCGGCGTCAGCGGCTTGCGCGCCTCCTCCCGGAGCTCCTCGAGCGTGCCTGCGAGACCGTCCTGCCCCGGGCCGTCCCAGCCGTCCTCGGCAGGCAGCGGGGCCCGCACCGGGGCATCCACCGGGCGCGCCCGGTCGTCCCTGCGGTCGGCCAGCCGCGCCTTGACCCACTCGACCGCCCGGGCCCGCAGCGACAGCCGCTCCTCGACCGGCCAGAGGGTGCGGATCCCGGCGTTGAGCGCGGCACCGATGAGCACGGCGATGGCGAGGGCGTACAGGAAGATCAGCAGGACGATCGGGGCCGTGAGTGGCCCGTAGATCGACGTGCCGCCCTTCAGGGAGGCTGCGACGGTGCCACGCAGGACGTAGGACGACAGCGACCACAGCACCAGGGTCAGCACCGCTCCCGGCACGTCGCGCGCCCAGGGAGTGCGACGCGGGGTGGAGATGTGGAACAACGTGGCGATGCTCGCCACCGCCACGATGGTCACCACGGGCCAGTAGAGCCAGGCGAGGAGCTCGATCTCCTTGGGCAGCAGGTCCTTGAGCCACGTCGGTCCGATGACGACCAGCGGGATGACGACCACGCCGACCACGAGCGACAGGAAGTAGAGCGTGAGGGAGAGCGCCCGCGTGCGCACGATCCCGCGCACGCCGGACTGCCCGTACATGATCGAGATGGTGTCCACGAAGACGTTGAGGGCGCGCGACCCCGACCAGACCGACAGCAGGAAGCCCACGGAGATGAGGTCGAACCGCCCGTCCTTGAACACGTCCTGCACCGTGGGCAGCAGGGTGTTCTGGATGACTCCGGGCGTCAGGAAGCGCCCCGCCCAGGTCTGGATGCCCACGATGATCTCGTCGACGGTGCTCTGGCCGAGCCACTTGCCGAGGTAGCCGACGCCGCCGAACAGCCCCAGTACCAACGGCGGCAGCGACAGCAGCATGAAGAAGCCCGCCTCGGATGCCAGGCCGGTCACGCGGTAGCGCAGGCAGACCCGGATCGTCTCGACGGTCATCCGCGCGACGGGCATGGCGCCGGGGATGCGCACCAGCTCGCGACGGACCCGCGACTTGAGACTCACCAGCCCACGGTATCCCGCATACTCTGCCCCCGTGCCCACCCACGCCGTCACCAACCAGGCCCCGCCGCTCCCGGACTACAACGCGCTGACGAGCAATCCCGCGCTCGTCGAGGCGCTGCAGCGGTGGGGCGACGACGCCGCACACGCCGAGGTCGAGCACCTAGGTGCGCTCTCGGGTTCGGCGCAGGCGCGCAGCTGGGCCGAGCAGGCGAACACCCACGAGCCCGTCCTGCGCACCCACTCCCCTGCCGGTGAGCGCCTCGACGAGGTGGAGTTCCACCCCGCCTGGCACTCCCTCATGGAGGTGGCGGTGGCGGGTGGCCTGACCGCCGAGCCCTGGACACGGCCGAGGGGCACGGGCGCGCACGTACGCCGCGCTGCCGGCTTCACGACGTGGTCCGAGGTCGAGCAGGGCCACCTGTGCCCGGTGTCCATGACGTATGCCGCCGCGCCGGCGCTCGCGGCGAACCCCGAGCTCGCGTCCGCGTGGGTACCCCGGCTCGCCTCGCGGACCTACGACTTCGGGCTGCGCCCGGCCACGGCCAAGGCGGGCGCTATCGCGGGGATGGGCATGACCGAGAAGCAGGGCGGCTCCGACGTCCGCGCGAACACGACGCGCGCCGTCGCCGCGGCCGACGGCCCGCTGGAGGGTGGCGACACCTACCGGCTCACCGGCCACAAGTGGTTCTGCTCGGCGCCCATGAGCGACGCGTTCCTCGTCCTCGCCCAGACCGATGCAGGAGTCGGCTGCTTCCTCGTGCCGCGGGTCCTCGACGACGGGACGCGCAACTCCTTTGCCCTGCAACGCCTCAAGGACAAGCTCGGCAACCGGTCAAACGCCTCGTCGGAGGTCGAGCTCGACGGCACCTGGGGCGTCCGCGTCGGTGACGAGGGCCGCGGCATCCGCACCATCCTCGACATGGTCGCGGCCACCCGGCTCGACTGCGTCCTGGGCTCGACGTCGACGATGCGCGCCGCGCTGCTCCGTGCCATCCACCACGCGCGGCACCGCACCGCCTTCGGCGCGCTGCTGGTCGACCAGCCGCTCATGCAGAACGTCCTCGCCGACCTGGCGCTCGAGACGGAGGCGGCCACCACGCTCGCGCTGCGACTCGCCCACGCCGTCGACGAGGGCGACACCGCGTTCTCGCGCCTGGGCGTGGCCCTCGGCAAGTACTGGGTCTGCAAGCGGACACCGGTGATGGTGGCCGAGGCGCTGGAGTGCCTGGGGGGCAACGGCTACGTCGAGGAGAACGGCCTGGCCCGGCTCTATCGCGAGGCGCCCCTCAACTCGATCTGGGAGGGCTCCGGCAACGTCAACGCCCTCGACGTGCTGCGCGCGGTCGGGCGCGAGCCGGCCTCTGTGGAGGCCTACCTCGCGGAGGTGGCGCTCGGCCGCGGGCACGGCGCCACCCTCGACGCCGCGATCGACCGGCTCCCTGACGCCCTTGCACGAGCGGCGGACCCCCGGGCGCAGGCCGGCGCCCGGGGCCTGGTGGAGCAGCTCGCGGTGACGCTGCAGGCTTCGCTCCTCGCGCGGCACGCCCCAGGGGTGGTGTCCGACGCCTTCGTGGCGAGCCGGCTCGGAGGCGACCACGGGTCGACGTTCGGGACGCTCGACGCCGGCCTCAGCGCGCACAGCGCGGCGACCCTCGTGGAGCGGGCGTTCTCCGCCTGAACCGACGTCGCCCGCTCGACGCAACCGACGAACGGACGATCGACAGCCCGCTGGGCGCGACCCGATACTCGCCGCATGAGAGGTCAACCCGGACGGGGAGCCACGATCGGTCTCTTCATGGGCGCGGTGCTCGCGGCCCTGCTCATCCTGCTGCCGGCCGCCATGAAGGGGCTCAGCTACCAGGACGTCACCGACCCGCTCCTGTACATGGGGCTGCCCATCGTCGTCCTCGGCATGTGCGTCGGCGCGATCTTCGGAGCACCGACGCCGCGGCCACAGACCGAGGTGTGGCACGCGCCGGTCCAGCGGCCCTCGGGCGCCGCGATGGCCGCGGGCGGGATCGTGCTCGTCGTCGTCTGCGCGCTGGCCACGTGGGTGCTCCTGTGGGGTCTCGGGTACCTCGCCGAGCCACCTCCGGGGCTCAAGCGCTGACCGCCGCACACTCGGCGGGTGGCGGTCAGTCCTGGATGACGGACAGGACGTTGCCGGCCGGGTCGGTGAACCAGGCGATCAGCGGGCCACCGCCGCGGAAGATGCCCTTGGCGTCGGTCTCCATCGGCGTCCCCGGGTAGGTCTCGAACCGCACCCCGGCAGCACTGAGCTCGTCGACGGCCTTCTCGATGTCGGCGACGGGGAAGTTGAGCACGGTGAAACCGGCAGGCCGGTGGTCCGGCTTGGGGTACATGATGGCGCGGTGGTCCCCGCCCAGGTGCAGGGTCAGGATCCCCATCTGCTCGGTCACCTCGAGCCCCAGCACGCCGGCGTAGAACGCCCGTGCTGCCTCGATGTCGTCGGTCGAGAACCCGCTGAAGGCATTGGAGTCGCGGAGCATGTCCCGGTCCTTTCGTCCGTGGGCAGCAGCAGGCGCTGCTGCCTCACTCCTACCGACCGCCCACCAGGTCGGAACTCATCGGTCCGACGTCGCGCCGCCTCTCGCGCCCGTGGACGGGTCAGGTGGCGCGCAGGCGCTGCTGCTCCTCGGCGACGTCGTAGTCGACGGCCGGCCACTGCGGGTCCATCGCCTCGAGGTGCTCGAGGACCAGGCTCTGCACGGCCAGGCGGGCGTACCACTTGCGGTCGGCCGGGACGACGTACCAGGGCGCCGCGTCGGTGGACGTCCGGTCGAGCACCGCCTGGTAGGCCTCCTGGTACTGCGGCCAGAACATCCGCTCGTCGACGTCACCCGGGTTGTACTTCCACTGCTTGTCAGGGCGCTTGAGCCGCCGGGCGAGCCGCGCCTTCTGCTCGTCGGTGGAGATGTGCATCATCACCTTGACGACGGTGGTGCCGTCGGCGACGACCTTCTCCTCGAACGCGTTGATCTGCGCGTAGCGCCTCGACCACGTCGACCGGAGCACGAGGTCGTGCACCCGGACGACCAGGACGTCCTCGTACTGCGAGCGGTCGAAGACCCCGACCTGGCCGGGGTGAGGGAGGGCGTTCCGGATGCGCCACAGGAACGGGTGGCTGCGCTCCTCGGCCGAGGGTGCCTTGAACGAGGTGTAGCGCACGCCCTGCGGGTCCATCTCCCCGACGACGTGGCGCATGATGCCGCCCTTGCCCGAGGTATCCATGCCCTGCACGATCAGCAGCAGCGACCGCTGGCCGTCCATCTTCGACTCGGCGTAGAGCCGCTCCTGGAACTCGCCGATCTCGCCGGCCCGCGCTGCCAGCGCCTCCTGCCCAGCGGCCTTGTCCCCGTCGAAAGCCGGCGTCGACCCCGGGTCGCACTCCGCGAGGATGAACCCCTCGCGCACCCGCAGCGCGTCGCTGAAGGACACCGGCGCCAGGGCGGTCGCCTTGGCTGCCTTGCTGTCGGGGTGCTTGCTGGCCTTCTTCGCACGGCCGGCCTTCGTCGCGGCGGCCACAGCCGCACCCTTGCCGGAGCTGCCTGACTTACCGGACTTCTTGTCCTTCTTCGCCATTGGCGCATCCTGTCACCGGTCGTCACCGCGCGCGAGGGCTGTGAGGCGCGAGACCGCGCGATAGTACTTCTTGCGGTAGCCGCCGGCGAGCATCTCCGGCGAGAACACCTCGCCGAGGGGCAGCCCGCTGGCGAAGACGGGGATGTTCTCGTCGTACAGGCGGTCCGCGAGGACGACCAGCCGCAGGGCCACCGCCTGGTCCGTCACCGCCCGGACGTGCGTCCAGCCCATGGCCGTCACGCCGTCGAGCATCGCCCGGTAGCGGCTGGGGTGGACGGTGGACAGGTGGCGGGTGACGTCGACGAAGTGGTCACGGACCGCGCCGTCACGGTCGGTGGCCTCGTGGACCTCCGCCTCCTCGAGCGGAGCCGGGCTCTCGAGCAAGTCACGGTGCCGGTAGTCGGGACCGTTCACGGTGACGACGTCGAACCGTGACGCCAGCGCCTGGATCTCGCGCAGGAAGTCCTCCGCCGCGAACCTGCCCTCCCCCAGCGCGTCCGGCAGCGTGTTGCTCGTGGCCGCGAGGGACACGCCCGCCTCCGTGAGGCGCGCAAGCAGGGTGGCCATGAGGACCGTGTCGCCGGGGTCGTCCAGCTCGAACTCGTCGATGCACACCAGCTGGTGACCGCTCAACGCCTCGACGGTCTGGGCGAACCCCAGTGCGCCGACGAGGTTGGTGTACTCGACGAACGTCCCGAACGCCTTGGGCCCGGACGCCTCGTGCCAGAGGCTCGCGAGCAGGTGGGTCTTTCCGACGCCGAAGCCGCCGTCGAGGTAGATGCCGCGCCCCGCCTGCGGCCGCTTGCGACGCCGCCCGAACAGCCCCTTGCCGCCGGTCTCCCCCTGCAGCCCCGCTGCATACTCCTCGAGCCGCTCGACGGCCGCGGCCTGGCTGGGCTCGGCCGGGTCCGGCCGGTAGGTGGAGAAGCGCTCCCCGTCGAAGCGCGGCGGCGGCACGAGGTCGCGCACGAGGCGGTCGCGGTCGAGCTTCGGCGAGCGGTCGGTGAGGGAAGCCACGCACGCAGCGTAGGTGAGGCAGACTGCGCGCCATGCGCCTGCTGCTCAGCGAGACCGGCTCCCCCGCTCCCGGCTCCGTGCTCGACGAGGCAGCCCTGCGCGAGGCGTATGCCGTGCCGGGTGACCGCGCGTGGCTGCGCGTCAACTTCGTGTCGTCACTGGACGGCTCCGTCACCGGCGCCGACGGGCGTTCGGGCAGCATCAACACGCCTGCCGACTTCACCGTCTTCTCCCTGCTGCGCCGGCTGGCCGACGTCGTGGTCGTGGGTGCCGGGACGGTGCGCGACGAGGGGTATCCCGCGTTGCGCGACGAGGACCCCGACGCCCCGGTCCTCGCCGTGGTGAGCAACCGCGGCCACCTCCCGCCGAAGGTCGCCGCCACGACCTCGCCCCGGGGCAGCGCCCTGCTCGTGACCTGCGAGGCGGCCGACGACGCGGGAGTCGAGCGCGCGCGGGCCGTGCTCGGTGCGGACAACGTCATCGTGACCGGCGTCGAACAGGTCGACCTCGTGGGAGCACGAGCGGCGTTGGAGGACAGAGGATTTCGCGCCATGTTGTCCGAGGGCGGCCCTTCGCTCTTCGGAGCGATGCTCGCGGCAGGCGTGGTGGACGAGGTCGACCTGACCTGGGCGCCCACCATGGTCGGAGGCGGGCCCGGCCGGATCACTGCCGGACCCGGCGTCGACGTGGCGCTGACGCCCATGCTGCTGCTCGAGGAGGACGGCACCGTCCTCGGCCGTTGGCGCGTCGATCACTGATCGCTGATCGCTGGTCAGTGAGGCTCGTTGGCTTGCACGCTGTCCAACGGGCAGGATGGATCCCGTTACGCTGCAAGCGTATTCGCTTCACCAGCCCTTCCCTCGCGTTCGAACACCTGTACGATTGGGTCATGTCCACCGCCCCTCTCGCGCAGACCCGGCACCGCCGGCAGCAGGAGCTGTGGGACCGCACCGCCGCCATCGCGGGACGGTTGAACCGGGCGCAGGCCGAGCTGGTCGACATCGCAGCGGAGCTCATCTCTGATCGGCACTGGGGTGACGGTGGGTTCAGGACCCCGGAGCACTACCTGGTCGTGCGGGCCGGGTTGTCACCGGCGCACGCCAAGGATGTGGTCGCGGTCGCGCGGCGCCGGGCCGAGCTCGTCGACGCGTCTTCGGCGCTGGATGCGGGTGAGCTGTCGTTGGACCAGGTCGCGGTCATCGCCCACGGCGTCCCGACCGGCTACCAGGCCTCGGTCACTGCCCTCGCCCGGGAGGCGACGGTGCCGCAGCTGCGCCGGGCCGTGTCCCGGCACGCGTTCCCCGCCCCGACGGTGGCGGATGAAGGTGGTGAGGACGGCTCCGGTAGCGCGACGGATGCGCGGGCCGAGGTCGAGCGGGCGGAAGAGGCTGCGCGGCGGTCGATGGCCGAGCAGCGGGCGTGCGCCAAGCCGGAGCTGTCGATGAGCTACGACGCGGACGGCCGGTTCCAGCTGCGCTACTCCGCCCCGGCCACCATCGGCGCCCTGGTCAAGCAGGCGGTCAAGGAAGCCAAAGACGCGCTGTTCACCCGTCGCCGCGATGATGCCGCAGTCACGCGTGTGGAAGAGCGGCACGCCGGCCTGCCGACGTACGCCGATGCGTTGGAGGAGATGGCCACCCGCTCCCTGGCCTCGGTGACCTCGACCAGCCGGGCAGCGCACTACCGGGTGTACCTGCACCTGGACACGGGCGGTGCCTGGGTGAGCGGTGGGCACGCGATCCCGCTGCGGCTGCTCGGCCGGTTCATCTCCGACGGTGTGGTCCAGCCCGTTTGGGAGACCGACGGCACCCCCGTGTCCGTGGGTCGGGCGATGCGGATCCTGCCCGAACGCACCCGACGCCTCATCATCGACCGCGACCGTGGGTGCCGGTTCCCCGGCTGCACCACCACCGCCTTCACCGAGGTCCACCACCTCCACGCGTGGGCCGACGGCGGCACCACCGACCTGCACAACCAGATCTCCCTGTGCACCGCCCACCACGACGGCATCGACCGCGGCGACCACACCATCACCGGCAACCCCAACACCCCCGACGGACTCGTCGTCACCAACCGGCACGGCCTGACCATCCGACCACCCCGACC
>NZ_JBFRFA010000022.1:0-59119 GCF_052114585.1 Pedococcus sp. 2YAF34 | reverse complement strand
CCGGTCCTGACCGATCACATCCCCCGCCCGGATCGCCCGACCCGCCCCCGCGGCGCCTGCCGCACCAGCAGGCGGGGTCACCAGGTCCACGAACCGCTCACCGAACAACGTCTTGGGCAACAACCGCGCCGACACACCCGCCGGGACCATCCCCACCATCTCCGGCTTCAACGCCAACCCCAACCGCGCCCCCCTCGCAGTCACCTCGATCGAACGCACCTCCCCCACGACCAGCCCTCGCAGCTTGACGTCGGAGGCCTCCTGCAACTGCGAGCCGATCCGGTCGGTGAGCAGGGTGACCTCGACCACCGGCGTGAACCGCTTCTGGAACGCCGCCACCGACAGCCCCAGCAGCAGGGCCACGATGACCAGGAACCCCACGCCGTACGCCTTGTTGCCGAGGTGGGAGATCGCCCCCCGGGCAGGCCCGACGGGCCGCTCCGGGATGGTGGTCACCTCGGGGACCTCAGTCGCCGGGGTCGGTTCTGTCGCCTCGGTCGGTTCTGTCGCCTCGGTCGGCTCGTGGGTCGAAGGAGTGTCGGTCATCAGCTATCCCGCGATCCGCACGGTCGTCGTGGCGCCCCACACGGCCAGGGAGAAGAAGAAGTCGACGATGTTGATGGCCACGATCGAGGTGCGCACGGCCTTGCCCACCGCGACACCCACGCCCGCGGGTCCGCCGGAGGCGTTGTAGCCGTAGTAGCAGTGGATGAGGATGATGACGACGGCGAAGACCATGACCTTGAGGAACGAGAACAGCACGTCCACCGGCGGCAGGAACAGGTGGAAGTAGTGGTCGTACGTCCCCTTGGACTGGCCGAAGTACTCGGTGACGATGAACCGGGTCGCGCCGTACGAGGAGAGCAGGCCCAGGACGTAGAGGGGCACGACCGCGACGAAGCCGGCGATCATGCGGGTGGTCACGAGGTAGGGCAGCGACGGCACACCCATGACCTCGAGGGCGTCGACCTCCTCGGAGATCCGCATCGCGCCGAGCTGGGCGGTGAAGCCGCAACCCACCGTGGCCGCGAGGGCGAGACCGGCGACGAGCGGGGCGATCTCGCGGGTGTTGAGGTAGGCGGAGACGAAGCCGGTGAAGGCGCCGGTGCCCAGCTGGTTGAGCGAGGAGTAGCCCTGCAGGCCGACCTGGCTCCCGGTGAAGAAGGCGAGGAAGGCGATGACGCCGACGGTGCCGCCGATGACCGACAGGGCGCCGGAGCCGAGGGAGACCTCCGCCAGCAGGCGCAGCACCTCCTTCTTGTAGCGCCGCAGCGTGCGCGGGCTCCAGGCGAGCGAGCGGACGTAGAACCGCATCTGCTCGCCGAGGCTGTCGAGCGCCTGGCCGGGGCGACCGGCGAGCTCCATCACCTTGCTCATCAGGACACCTCCTTCAGATCTTCTGGGGGACGACTTGGAAGTAGATGGCGCTGGCGACGAAGTTGACGACGAACAGGAACATGAACGTGATGACCACGCTCTGGTTCACCGCGTCACCGACTCCCTTCGGGCCCCCGCCGGCCGTCAGGCCCTTGTACGACGCCACGACCGCGGCGATGAAGCCGAAGATCAGCGCCTTGATCTCGCTGGTCCACAGGTCGGCGAGCTGCGCCAGGGCGGTGAACGACGCGATGTACGCACCGGGGGTGCCGCCCTGGATGATGACGTTGAAGAAGTAGCCACCGGCGACACCGACGACCGAGACGAGGCCGTTGAGCAGGAGGGCCACGAGCATCGCCGCGAGGACGCGGGGCACGACGAGGCGCTGGATCGGGCTGATGCCCAGCACCTCCATGGCGTCGATCTCCTCGCGGATCTTGCGGGACCCCAGGTCGGCACAGATCGCCGAGCCGCCGGCACCGGCGATGAGCAGCGCCGTCACGATCGGCGAGGCCTCACGGATGACCGCCAGCACCGACGCCGCGCCGGTGAACGACTGCGCGCCCAGCTGGCGGGTGAGGGTGCCGAGCTGGAGGGCGATGACCGCGCCGAACGGGATGGACACCAGGGCGGTCGGCACGATCGTCACCGAGGCGATGAACCAGCACTGCTGGATGAACTCCTTGGCCTGGAACGGTCGGCGGGGCATCGCCCGGACCGTGTCGAGGACGAGGGCGAACAGTGAGCCGCTCTGGCGCAGGGCGCCGGTCACGGGGTTGCCCATCAGACCGGCTCCGCCACCGTCGAGGTGTCGTCCGCGCGGACGCCGGGGACGCCCGCGTTGTGCGACTGGAAGGACCCGGGCGGCGGGGTGACGCCGTTCTCGCGGCACCACTCGCCCGGCGGTCGCTCACCTCGGCGGGTGGTGCCGTCGCTGGTGCCCAGCTGCAGCGGGATGGGCGGGAGCGGGGGCAGCTCCTGGCCGGACTTCGCCTCGGCCGCGAGCTCGTCGGCGTCCTTCTCCTCGGACATCCCGATCGGGCCGATGGTCTGGGCGTTGAGGAACTGGCGGACCACCGGCTCCTCCGAGCTCAGCAGCATCTCCCGGGGCCCGAACATCGCCAGGTGCTTGTGGTAGAGCAGCCCGATGTTGTCCGGGACGGTGCGGGTGGAGTTGATGTCGTGCGTGACGATGAGGAACGTCGCGTCGATCTGGGCGTTGAGGTCGATGAACAGCTGGTTGATGTAGGAGGTGCGCACCGGGTCCAGGCCCGAGTCGGGCTCGTCGATGAGCAGGATCTCGGGGTCGAGGACCAGGGCCCGCGCGAGGCCGGCGCGCTTGCGCATACCGCCCGAGATCTCGCCCGGCAGCTTGGACTCGGCGCCGGACAGGCCGACGAGGTCCATCTTCTCCATGACGATCGACCTGATGTCGGACTCGCTCTTGCGGGTGTGCTCACGCAGCGGGAAGGCGACGTTGTCGTAGAGGTTCATCGAGCCGAAGAGCGCGCCGTCCTGGAAGAGGACCCCGAACAGCTTGCGGATCTCGTAGAGGTCGTGTTCGCGCAGCTGGGTCAGGTCGCGCCCCTGGATCATGATCGACCCGGCGTCGGGCTTGAGCAGCCCGACCAGCGTCTTGAGGAACACGGACTTGCCGGTGCCGGAGGGCCCGAGCATCACCGAGATCTCCCCGGCGGGGAGCGTGAGGGTCACGTCGTTCCAGATCACCTGGGACCCGAACCGCTTGGTCAGTCCCTCGACCTTGATCTCAACGCCCACTGCTCACCTCGTCGTGTTCCTGGGGTGGTGCTGCGCCGACCGCAGGTGGCGGTCGGCCGTTCGCAGGGAACAACGAGGGGCGCGGTCGGAGGTTACGGCCGGCCACGCACCAGCCGCGGACTGGCCGGGCCACGCGCCATACCCGTGACTTGTTGCCCGCCGAGCACCGGAACCGGCCCGAATCCACCCCCAGACGGTGCTTGCCGGGCAAGAAGTCGGGGCAGTCCGGGCATGCGAAAGGCGGGCCCGACCGGAGTCGGGCCCGCCTTTCGCGGAGTGCTGTGCTCCCCCGCCGGAGCGGGGAAGCCTCAGGTCACTTGAGGGTGACGGTGGCCCCGGCGCCCTCGAGGGCCTCCTTGGCCTTGTCCGCGGCAGCCTTGTCGACCTTCTCGAGGACGGGCTTGGGGGCGCCGTCGACGAGGTCCTTGGCCTCCTTCAGGCCGAGGGAGGTCAGCGCGCGGACCTCCTTGATGACCTGGATCTTCTTGTCGCCAGCAGCCTCGAGGATGACGTCGAACTCGTCCTGCTCCTCGGCAGCGGCGGTGTCGCCGCCGGCCGGGGCGCCGGCCGCAGCAACGGCCACGGGGGCAGCAGCGGTGACGTTGAAGGTGTCCTCGAACTGCTTCACGAACTCGGAGAGCTCGATGAGGGTCATTTCCTTGAAGGCCTCAAGGAGCTCGTCGGTGGAGAGCTTCGCCATGATGGGCGTCCTTTCGTGTGTTTCGTATGCCGTGAGTGGCGGTTTGGTGTGTGAGCCGAGCTCGACCGGGGTCACCGTGGTGGCCCCGAGCGGGATCAGCTCTCGTCGCCACCCTCGGCGACGTCTGCGGTTGCCTCGGCCTCGGGGGCCTCGGCGGGGGTCTCCTCGGCCGCGGCCTCGGCAGCGGGGGCGGCGGCGGCAGCCACCGGTCCCTCGGCCTCGACCTTGGCACGCAGCGCGTCGACGACCCGAGCGGTCTGCGACAGCGGTGCGGCGAAGAGGTAGACAGCCTGGCTGAGCGACGCCTGGAGGGCACCGGCCAGCTTGGCCAGGAGAACCTCGCGGGACTCGAGGTCCGCAAGCTTCGTGATCTCCTCGGGGGTGAGGGCCTTGCCGTCGAGGACGCCGCCCTTGATCACGAGGAGGGGGTTCGCCTTGGCGAAGTCACGCAGGCCCTTGGCAGCCTCGACCGGGTCGCCGTCGACGAAGGCGATGGCGGACGGCCCGACGAGCTGGCCGTCGAAGGCCGTGACTCCGGCCTCCTTGGCGGCAAGCTCGGTCAGCGTGTTCTTCACGACGGCGAAGGTGGCGTTTCCGCGCAGCGAGGTGCGCAGGGCGGTGATCTGCTTCACCGAGAGCCCGCGGTACTCGGTGAGCACGGCCGCGCCGGAGGTGCGGAACTTGTCCGACAGCTCGGCGATGGCGGCAGCCTTGTCAGCCTTGGCCATGTGGCCTCCCTTCCGTGTGTGCGACCGTCCGGAGTGAGTGCCCCACATGGGAAGAGCCCCGGGCACAGGGCACGGGGCTCGCACGCGGACCAGCTCGAGAGCGGGTCCTGCGGGTGAATCGTGGCCTGCGCTGGATGCCCACCTGGTGGGACCTTCGGTCACGTGCTGCCTCTTGCGGTGGCACGCGACAACCGAGCGGTCTTTGGTCAGGTGACAGCGTAGGCGCTCACCCCGGCCCCGACCAAATCGCGCCGCCCCCTCGGGATGCGAGGAGGCGGCGCGACGGAAGTCGGGACCGTCAGCTGGTGGGCATCTGGAAGGTGCCGACCTGGCTCGCCGGCGGCACGGCGATCTTGACCGTCTTGCCCCAGTCGGAGAAGGCGATGGTGATGGTCTGGCCCTCGGCCTCCACCGTCATCTTGGTCGGGCGGTCCTGGGCGTCGAGGGTGTAGCGGGCCTTGACCGGCTTGGCCGACGGGGCGGCGGTCTGGCCGCTGGAGCCGAGCAGGGTGTTGGGGTCGATGGTCACGTCGTAGACGTTCTCGTCGGCCGACGAGCTCACGACCGTCGCCTTGGAGCCCTTGAGCGCCTTGGCCAGCTGGCGCGGGTCGCCCATGTCACCGGTGAGCCCGGCGAACATCTTGCTCAGCGGGTCGTTGCCCTTGGGGTCGATCTTCACCCACGGCTTCTGCGAGCCCGGCAGGCCCTTCATGTAGATGACGCCTCCCGCCGACACGACCTCCAGGGTCTGGCCCTGGATCTCCATGGTCATGTCCTGCTCCATCTTGCCGCCGTTCATGGTGAACTCGCCCTTGGCGCTGCCCGAGGAGCCGAGGTCCATGGTGACGGCACCCGAGCCGGCCTTGACCATGGCGTCGGTCATGCGGGTCGCGAGCTCGGCACCGTCGACGGTGTCACCCGCCTTGAGGGAGGGCGCCGAGGTGGTGGAGCTGCTCGAGCTGCTCGAGGTCCCCGAGGACTTCGAGGCTGCGCCCGAGCCGGAGTCGGAGCTGCCGCAGGCGCTCAGGCCCAGGGCCGCTGCCAGCGCGACGGCAGCGATCGAGGTGGTCTTCATGCGTCCCCCAGGGAGTGTGGCACGGCGCGTCGTCGCCGCAGTGGTGTGGTGCGCACGCGGTGGCATGGGGCCGGTGGAGCTCGTGGTGCGTACCCCTCAACCATAACCGCCGGAGCTCGCAAGAGCCCGCCGTCCCCGGGAGGGGATGGCGGGCTCCGTACGGCGTGTGCGGGACGTCAGGCGGTGGCCTCGTCCTCGACCAGCAGGTTGCGCGTGCGGTTGTAGTCCAGCGGGATGCCGGGGCCCATCGTCGTGGTCATGGTCGCCTTGAGGATGTAGCGGCCCTTGGACGCGGACGGCTTGAGGCGCAGGACCTCCTCGAGCGCGGCGCCGTAGTTCTCGACGAGGGACTTCTCGTCGAACGAGGCCTTGCCGATGATGAAGTGGAGGTTCGCGTGCTTGTCGACGCGGAACTCGATCTTGCCGCCCTTGATGTCGGACACGGCCTTGGCGGTGTCCATGGTGACGGTGCCGGTCTTCGGGTTGGGCATGAGACCACGCGGGCCCAGGACCTTGCCGAGGCGACCGACCTTGCCCATCATGTCGGGCGTCGCGACGACGGCGTCGAAGTCGAGCCAGCCGCCGGCGACCTTCTCGAGCAGGTCGTCGGAGCCGACGTGGTCGGCGCCGGCCTCACGGGCGGCCTCGGCCTTGTCACCGTTGGCGAACACCAGGACGCGGGCGGTCTTGCCCGTGCCGTGGGGGAGGTTGACCGTGCCGCGGACCATCTGGTCGGCCTTGCGGGGGTCGACCCCGAGGCGCATGGCGACCTCGACGGTCTCGTCGTACTTGGCCTTGGCGTTGGTCTTGGCGAGGCGGACGGCCTCGAGGGGGGCGTAGGCCTTCGAGCTGTCGATGCTCGAGGCGGCCTCGCGGTAAGCCTTGCTGCGCTTCATTTCTGCTCCTGGATGAGGTGTTTCGGTGGAGTTGTGGTCTCGCGGACCAGCGCGGTCCTGCCACGGTCCCCGGTACGCCGCCGCAGCGGCGTACCGGGGGGGTTCGGTGGTGTTACTTGAGCTCGGTCTCGACGCCCATGGAGCGGGCGGTGCCGGCGATGATCTTCATGGCCTGCTCGACGTCGTTGGCGTTGAGGTCCTCCATCTTCATCGTGGCGATCTCGCGGACCTGGTCGGCCGACAGCTTGGCGACCTTGGTCTTGTGCGGCTCGCCCGAGCCCTTGGGCACGCCGGCAGCCTTCTTGATGAGCTCGGCCGCCGGGGGCGTCTTGGTGACGAAGGTGAACGAGCGGTCCTCGTAGACCGTGATCTCGACGGGGATGACGTTGCCGCGCTGGGACTCCGTCGCAGCGTTGTACGCCTTGACGAACTCCATGATGTTGACGCCGTGCTGACCGAGGGCGGGGCCGACGGGCGGGGCGGGCGTCGCGGCGCCGGCCTGGATCTGCAGCTTGATGAAGCCGGAGATCTTCTTGCTCTTGGGAGGCATGTCCTGGTGTTCCTTCTGTGGTGGTTGGGCCTACGCCGTGGGCGATGACCCGGTTGCAGTACCCCCGCGGACCGGGGGCAGGAGCCGCTCGCTCAGATCTTGGCGACCTGGTTGAACGACAGCTCGACCGGGGTCTCCCGGCCGAAGATCGAGACCAGCACCTTGAGCTTCTGGGTGTCGGCGTTGATCTCGGAGATCGTGGCGGGAAGGGTCTCGAAGGGCCCCTCCATGACGGTGACGGACTCGCCGACCTCGAAGTCGACGACGGCGGTCTCGCGCGGCTTGGCGGCGGAGCCGGACGCGGCCCCGGCGGCTGCCGAGCTCTCCAGGTCGGCAGGGGCCAGCATGGTGAAGACCTCGTCGAGGCTCAGCGGCACGGGCTGGTGGGCGTTGCCGACGAAGCCGGTGACGCCCGGGGTGTGGCGGACGGCGCCCCAGGACTCGTCGGTGAGGTCCATGCGCACGAGGACGTATCCGGGCATCCGGACCCGCTTGACGAGCTTCTTCTGCCCGTTCTTGATCTCGGTGACCTCTTCCATGGGCACCTGGGCCTCGAAGATGTAGTCCTCCATGTTGAGGGAGGTCGTGCGGTTCTCGAGGTTGGCCTTCACGCGGTTCTCGTAGCCGGCGTAGGAGTGCACGACGTACCAGTCACCGAACTTGCTGGCGAGGGCGTCCTTGAACTCCTTGACCGGGTCGGCCGGGGGCGCGTCGATGTCGGGGAGGTCGGCGGCGGCCTCGTCGGAGCCCTCGTCCGCGCTCGACCCGGCGTCGCTGAACGCGACGTCAGCGGCGGCATCGGTCGTCTCGTCGGCGGAGGCGTCGGTCGCCTCCTCGGAGGCGTCGTCGGCGGTGTCCACGGAGTCGTCGACAGAGTCCGTCCCGGCCTGCTCGAGCTCGGCGGAGGCGTCGGCGCCCTGGACGACCGTGTCCTGGTCGGTCTCCGGCTCCGCGTTGTCGGTGGTCCACTGGTCGGACACGCTGATGACCTACTTCCTTCTGGTGTTCACCGGGTGTGCCCCGGGTCAGTGCGGGAGGGCGGCGACTAGCCGCCGAAGACCCACAGGACGAGCTTGGTGAAGCCGAAGTCCACCGAGGAGACCAGCGCCATCACGAACGTCACGAACACGATCACGACGATCGTGTAGTTGACCAGCTCGCTACGCGTGGGCCGCACGACCTTGCGCAGCTCGTCGAGGATCTGGCTGACGAACAGGGACAGCGAGCGGAAGAACCGGGAGACCGGGTTGCCGCCGCGGCCGCCCTTGCGGCCGGTGCGACCAGAGCCGCGGGTCTGCGCGCTCACGTCCGTCACGATGTCTCTGCTTTCACTGTGTCTGCCCTGGGCCGGGGTCGGCCGCAGGTCCTGCAACGCAGGGCAGGAGGGACTCGAACCCCCAACCGCCGGTTTTGGAGACCGGTGCTCTACCAATTGAGCCACTGCCCTACGGAACACCTCGCGGGGGGCGGGGAGTTCCGAGGAAGTCCCTGGCCGCGCACCGGCGACCCGTTGGAGGGCACGCAGGAAGCATGGTCAGAGTCAACCGAGGAGCAAGCATACGTGAGCCGCGGCCTCGAATGCGAACTCGCTGCCGACGCGGCCGGCCGCTCACACGAGGCCGAGGTCCGCGGCCTGCCTGACCACGTCCCTGCGGGTGGCGAGGCCGAGCTTGGCCAGCACGGCCGAGACGTGGTGGTCCGCCGTGCGGGTGGAGATGTAGAGCCGCTGGGCGAGCTCGGAGTTGGTCAGGCCCTCGGCCACGAGCCGTGCCACGTCGAGCTGGCGGGAGGTCAGGCCGGCCGGGTTGGCCACCGTCGTCACGCGCCGGCGAGCCGGGACCTTCGCCAGGCCGCGCGCCCGAAGTACGTCGCGACCCCGCTGCGCGGTCGCCCAGGCGCCCATCGTCTCCAGGTCCGCCAGGGCGGCGACCGCGGTGCCCTCGTCGAGCGAGTCGAGGGCGGCCAGGGCCCGCTCGTAGGGCGCGCCGAGGGCACGCCAGTGCTCGGCTGCCTCGTCCGTGCGGCCGTCCAGCTGCAGCCTGGCGGGCTCGGCGACCCCGACCGCCCCCGGGTCGAGGCCCAGGCGCCCGAGCCAGAGCGCCAGCTGCCCCGACGCCCACTGCACGCCGGGAACCGACCCTGCGTCGCGCACCAGCGTCGCCGCCATCTCGAGCCTGGGGTCGCCGGACCCGAGCAGCCACGCCCGCTCTGCCAGCGCCGTCGTCACGGCGAGCAGCGCGAGGGGCTCGTCGATCTCCTGCGCGAGGCGCCAGGCCCGCTCGAGGTGGTCCTGCACACCGTCGTCCGGCGCGTCCCCGCGGCGCAGCGGGACCAGTGCGCTCACCAGGTGCGGCCACAGGCTCGCGATGGGTGCGCCGCCGTCGAGCACCGACCTCGCGTCCTCCAGGGCCGCCTCCCACCGGCCGCGCTCGAGCTGCAGCCGCGAGCGGACGCCGGTCTGCCACTGGTTGCAGATCGGGATGTCCCGCTCGACCGTGAACGGCAGCGACCGGTCGAGCAGCCGCTCGGCGTCGCGCAGGCGCCGCTGCTCGACGTCGATCGCGGCGAGCTGGGACCAGCCGGTCGACGCGGTCTCGTCGAAGCCGCGGCTCGCGGCCTCGGCCGACAGGTCGAGCAGGCGCTCGCGGGCGTCCGCGCTCCCGTCCACCAGGTCCGCCGCGGCGCCGACGATGTCGGCGCGGAGCCGCAGCTCCTCGTCGCGCCGCTCGGAGGCGATGGCCCGGACCACCGCACCGCTGGAACGAGCCTCCCTCAGCGCGTTGCGGCGGTAGGCGAGGAACATCTGCATGGCCCGCGCGGAGCCGTGGGTCGGCGACGAGGCATGGGCGACGGCCGCCTCGACGTGGCACTGCGCCTCGGCCCGCCGGGCGAGGTAGTACTCGATCAGCGCCCGGCGGTTGTGCGCCGCCGACAGCCCGTCCTGGTCGCCGACCTCCTCCCACAGCCGGCTCGCCTCGATGATCACCGCGAGCGCCTCCGGGAGCCGGCTCACCATGTAGAGCTGGAAGCTCAGCCGTTCGAGCAGCGCAGCCCGGTCCTGCGGGTCGGACGTGCTGGCTGCCGCGAGCTCCAGGAAGGACACCGCCTCCCGGTGGGAGCCGGCCAGCGCGGCGTCGAGGGCCGCCCGGTCGGCGTAGCGCAGCGTCCGCCCCTCGTCACCCGACGCGTGGGCGTGGTGGGCGAGCACGGCCGGGTCACTGCCGCCGAGGCGTTCGAGGGCCTCCAGCACCCGGGCGTGCAGGGATGCGGCCACCCCGGCCGGGATGGCCCCCTCCACCGCGAGCCGGGCCAGCTCGTGGCGGTAGACGACCCCGCGTCGTGACCTCCTCAGCAGCCCGGTGCCCTCGAGGCGGCGCAGCTGGGGGACGTCGACACCCAGGTGCGGGAACAACCTGTCGTCGACCCCGTCCGGGGCCGTGGCGAGCAGCTGGAGCACCTCGAGGTCGTCGGCGTCGACCGCGCTCGTACCCGCCAGCACCGCGTCGCGCACCGACGTCGGCAGCCGCTCGGCGGGGTGGCGCGCGATCTCGGTGACGAAGAACGGGTTGCCGGCGGTGAGGGCCCAGACGGTGACGGCGTCCAGGGGCGTGCCCTGCAGGAGGCCGCGTATGGCGTCGACGGACAACCCGGCGAGGTGGATCGTCGCGGCCGAGTCCAGCCTGGCCAGGTCGCCCAGCAGGGGACGCAGCGAGTGGCGCGGACCGATCTCTCCCTCGCGGTAGGTGATGACGAGCACCAGGGGCACCAGCTCGATCCGGCGGGCCACGAAGCGCAGGACGTCCACCGAGGCCTCGTCGATCCACTGCGCGTCCTCGATGACGACGGTCGTGGGCTCGTCGGCAGCCGCCGACAGCAGCCGCTCCCCGAGCGCGGCGAGCGCCACGGGGTCCTGGCCCGGCGCCGTACCGAGCTCGGACAGCACGTCCCGGACCGGACCCAGCGGGCGCGGGGTGTCGAGGGGGTCGCACAGACCCCGGGCGACCCGGGACCAGGGCTGGTCGGACGTCGCCGCGCGGACCAACGCGGACTTGCCCGCCCCGGCCTCCCCTGCGACGGCCACCACGCTGCCCTCGTCGGTGGCGCGGCGCAGGGCTGCCCTGAGCTGCTCCAGCTGCGGCTCCCTCTCCACGAGGTCCACCTCGTCAGGGTACGAGCCGCCGGAGCGTGGGAGGAAGGGGTTTTGAGGGGCACGACGAAGCCGGGGACGCCGGGGCACCTGGCCCCTGCCGTCCCCGGCCGTCGCGCCACCACCGGATCGCGACCCGGTGGTGGCGGGTGGGGTCACCTCGCGTCCGCCCGGCGGCGCTGACGGACGTCGAGGATGACCTGACGGGCGCTCCGCGGGCCGACCGGGCGAGCCGCCCCCCGCCGCCCACCGACGAGCACCTCGGTGAGGTAGGCGTGCATCTGCACCTCGTTCACGTCGTGGCCCCCGCTCGCTGTCGTTCGTGCTCCGTCGCGGTGTGGGCGCCGAACTCGGCCGCCACCTCGGCGACCAGGGTGCACGGAAACCCGCCGCGCCGGGCGTGCTCGCGCACGGTCTCGGCGTCGTCGGCCTCGTGGAGGCAGTAGATCTTGTCGCCGGCCACGAAGCTGGTGACCCAGGTGTACGGGACCCCCAGGGAGTCCACCGCCGCGTTGGAGGTCCGGGAGATCTCGGCGAGCTGCTCGGTCGTCAGGTCGCTGGCGCCCGGGAACACCCGCTCGATCATGAATCGCTTCATCGTCATTCCTTCGGTGAGTGAGCCGGCCCACTGCCGGCTGCCCTCCAAGAGTGGGATCGGGGCGGGGTGGGCGGCATCGGTGCCACCTGCCCATCTGCGCCGCTCCCCCTGCCCATGTCCGCACCGGTCCGGCGGGTGCGACCGGGTAGGCATGACCGGCGGACGGCGGGGTCAGGTGGGCATGACGAACCGGTGGCCCGCGTTGCCCACCGACGTCGGTGACCGGGCTGCGGACGGCGACTGCGTCCCGCCGCGCCGCTCTGGGACCATGGCAGCGTGACCGAGCAGACCGCCGCCGACCGCCCCCTCCCCCTCGCCGAGCGCTCCGCCGACGACCTCGCGTCGTTCGTCCGTGAGCAGCAGGTGGCGTATGCCGCGCTCAAGCAGCGCGGGCTGAAGCTCGACCTCACGCGGGGCAAGCCGGCCAGCGAGCAGCTCGACCTCGCCAACGACCTGCTGACCCTGCCGAAGGGCTGGACCGACGCCACCGGCACCGACACCCGCAACTACGGGGGCCTCGAGGGGCTGCGCGAGCTGCGGGAGATGTTCGCCGAGCTGCTGTGGGTCGAGCCCGAGCAGATCGTCGCCGGTGGCAACTCGAGCCTGACGATGATGAAGGACGCCCTCGTCGACCTGCTGCTGCACGGCGGCGTCGACTCCCCCCGGCCGTGGAGCAAGGAGGAGAAGGTCACCTTCATCTGCCCCGTCCCGGGCTATGACCGGCACTTCACGCTGCTGCAGTCGTTCGGGATCGAGATGGTGACCGTCCCGATGCGAGAGGACGGTCCGGACGCCGAGGCGGTCGCGGCGCTCGTCGCCGAGGACCCGAGCGTCAAGGGCATGTGGATCGTGCCGACGTACGCCAACCCGTCCGGGTCGGTCGTCAGCCAGGAGGTGGCTGCCCGGCTCGCGTCGATGGAGACGGCCGCCCCCGACTTCAAGATCTTCTGGGACAACGCCTACGCGCTGCACCACCTCACGGCCGACGAGGCCAAGAGCGCCGACATCCTCAGCCTCGCGGCAGCCGCGGGGCACCCGCACCGGCCGATCATGTTCGCGTCGACGTCGAAGATCACCTGGGCCGGCGCGGGGGTAGCGTTTCTCGCCGGGTCGGTCGAGACCGTGAAGTGGTACCTCGGCCACCTCGGCAAGGGCTCGATCGGCCCCGACAAGGTCAACCAGCTGCGCCACGCCCAGTTCTTCGGCTCCCCCCAGGGCGTCCGCGACCACATGGTCAAGCACCGCGAGATCATCGCCCCCAAGTTCGCCGAGGTGCAGCGCGTCCTCGACGAGCGCCTCGGCGGCCTCGACGTCGCGACGTGGACCCGTCCCACGGGCGGCTACTTCGTCAGCCTCGACGTGCTCGACGGCACGGCGTCCCGCGTCGTGCAGCTGGCCAAGGAGGCCGGCGTCGCGCTGACCCCGGCCGGCTCGTCGTTCCCGCTCGGCGACGACCCCCGCGACCGCAACATCCGCCTGGCGCCGACGTTCCCGCCGCTGGAGCAGGTCACGGCCGCGATGGAGGCCGTCGCCACCTGCGTCCTGCTGGCGGCTGCCGAGCAGGCCGGCGCAGCCCGCACCGCCTGAGAGGACCGGGCGCCGTACCGGGCGGTATGGCGCAGGAGGCCCCGACCGGGGCCTGGCCTTGCGGCTCCCCTCCCCCTGCCGCAGGGTGGTCACATGAGCGATCAGCCGGGAACCGAAAGCATCGAGGACGACCTCGGCAGCTACAGCGTGGACGACGCCGTCGACGCCGGCAGCGGCCAGGAGCAGCTGCTGGACTCCAGCGAGGGCGACAACGAGCCCTGGTCACCCCCGGACCAGCAGCCCCGCAACACCGAGTGGGGCACGACGGCCACCGAGCAGGGCCTCGACGAGACGATCGACCAGCGGGTCATGCAGGAGGTCTCCGACCCCGACTCGGCCTACGGCGCGCCGGACAACGAAGGCGGACTGGACCCCGAGCCGCGGGTCGGTGGCGACGACCCCGACAGCATCGACGCCAGCCAGGACTTCCTCGGCGACGCCGAGGTGGGCGAGGGCGCCGTCGGCCAGCTCGCGGACCCCGACGAGGGCACGCGCGAGGACGACGAGCCCGAGCTGGTGGGCGAGGAGCTCGGCTCCGGGGACGGGGACCAGAGCCCCGAGGAGCAGGCCATGCACGTGGTCGAGGGCGACTGACCCGGTCCACCACGCGGCAGCATGCCGAGGCGCCGACCCCGAGCGGGTCGGCGCCTCGCTGCGTCCTATGCGGTGCCACACTGCACCGCATGCCCCGGCCCGTCGACGCGCTCCCCAAGGCCCACCTGCACCTGCACTTCACCGGGTCGATGCGGGTGGAGACGGTGCGCGAGCTCGCCGCCAAGCACGGGATCCGGCTGCCGGACGCCCTCACGAGCGGCTGGCCGCCGCGGCTGAGCGCCCGCGACGAGCGGGGCTGGTTCCGGTTCCAGCGGCTGTACGACGCGGCCCGGGCCTGCGTCCGCGACGAGGCCGACCTGCGGCGGATCGTGCGCGAGGCGGCCCGGGATGACGCGGCCGAGGGGTCGCGCTGGCTCGAGCTACAGGTCGACCCGACGTCCTACGCGCCCTTCGTCGGCGGCATCACCCCGGCGCTGGAGATCGTCCTCGACGAGGCCGCGGCAGCTTCTCGGGAGGAGGCGACCCAGGTCGCCGTCGTCGTCGCCGCGAGCCGCATCCGCCACCCGTTGGACGCCCGCACGCTGGCCCGGCTCGCGGTGCAGTACGCCGGGGAGGGCCCCGGCTCGGTGGTCGGGTTCGGGCTGAGCAACGACGAGCGGCGCGGCGACACCGCCGAGTTCGCGGCCGCCTTCCGGATCGCCCGCCACGCGGGGCTGGCGCTCGTCCCCCACGCCGGCGAGCTCCTCGGCCCGGCGGCGGTCGAGGCGACCCTGGACGCCATCGAGCCCGACCGGCTCGGCCACGGCGTGCGGGTCGTGGAGGAGCCGCGCGTCCTCGAGCGCGTCGCCGACTCGGGCATCGCGCTCGAGGTGTGCCCCGGCAGCAACGTCGCCCTCGGGGTCTACGCCACCCCCGACGAGGTGCCGCTGCGCACCTTGGTGGAGCACGGCATACCCGTGGCCCTGGGGGCCGACGACCCGCTGCTGTTCGGGTCGCGGCTCGCGGCGCAGTACGACGCGGCGCGCGGGCTGGGCTTCTGCGACGAGGAGCTGGCGGACCTGGCCCGCGCCTCGTTGCGGGCCAGCCGGGCGCCCTCCGACGTGCGCGACGCCGCGCTCGCCGAGGTGGACGCCTGGCTGGACGCGCCGGCCTGACTAGAGCGCGTGGCCGACGAACACCGGCTCGTTGACGAGGGTGACGCCGAACGCGTCGTGGACGCCGTCGCGGACGGCCCGGGCGAGGTCGGCCACCTGGGCGGCGGTCGCACCGCCTCGGTTGGTGAGGGCCAGGGTGTGCTTGGAGGAGATGGCCGCCGAGCTGCCGGGGAGCGCGAAGCCCTTGGTGAAGCCCGCCTGCTCGATGAGCCAGGCCGCGCTGGTCTTGGTGCCGCCGGCGTCCGGGAAGCGCGGCGGGGTGGGCCCGTCCGGCCCGAGCCGGGTGGCGGCGCGGGACTCCAGCGCCGCGAACCGGGACGCCGACAGGATCGGGTTGGTGAAGAAGGAGCCGCACGACCACGTGTCGTGGTCGTCGGCGTCGAGCACCATCCCGCGGCGACGGCGCTGGGCCAGCACGGCCTCGCGGGCGTCGGCGAGCGGCACGCGGTCGCCCACGGCCACGTCGAGCTGGCGGGCCAGGTCGGCGTACCCCACCGGCTGGCTCAGGTCACCCGGGACGAGCTGGAAGAGCACGTCGAGGACGACGAAGCGCGAGGTGCCCTTGAAGATCGAGTGGCGGTAGGTGAACCGGCACTCGGCCGAGGCGAACGTGCGCACCCGCTGCTCGCCCCGGTCCCAGACCCGCACGGAGGCGATGGTCTGGGCGACTTCCTGGCCGTAGGCGCCGACGTTCTGCACCGGGGTCGCACCGGTGCCCCCGGGGATGCCCGACAGCGCCTCGATCCCCGACCACCCCTCGGCTACGGCCCGCGCCACGAGCTCGTCCCACGGCACACCGGCCGCCACGCGCACCATGGCGCCGCCGCACAGGTCGAACGACTCCACCTCCACCCCGTCGGAGGCGATGCGGACGACGGTGCCCGCGAAGCCCTCGTCGGCGATGACGACGTTGCTGCCACCGGTGACCACCAGCAGCGGCTCGTCGGCGTCGTCGACCTCGCGGACCGCGTCGACGACCTCGTCGGTCGTCGTGGCGGTGACGAGCCGGGCGGCCGGACCGCCCACCCTCATCGTGGTCAGGCCGGCCAGGGGGACGTCGTGCTCCTCACGCATGCAGCGGCGCTCAGTCGAGCTGGACGACGGCGACGCAGCGGCCGAGGACCTTGTCGCCCCCGCTGGTGGCGGTGAGCTCGACCGTGGCGCGGCGGGTCTGCTCGTCGACGGCCTTGACGACGCCGCCGACCTCGATGGCGCCACCGTCCTGGGGCACGACGACCGGCTTGGTGAAGCGGGTGCCGAACTCGACGACCCGGCCGCCGTCACCGGCCCACTCCTCCACGACCGACCCGGCCGCGCCCATGGTCCACATGCCGTGGGCGATGACGTCGGGAAGGCCCACGGAGCGGGCGAACTGCTCGTCCTGGTGGATGGGGTTCTGGTCGCCCGACGCCGCCGCGTAGGCGACGAGGGTGTCGCGGCCGACGGCGATGGTGCGGGACCCGATGGTGTCGCCGACGCTGGTGCCGGCCAGGGTGCGCACGGCCACGGTCACTCCCCTCCCCTGATGACGATGGTGGACGTCGAGGTGCACAGCGCCTCTCCGGCGCTCGTGGCGAGCTCGGTGCGGGTGGTGACCATCGAGTGGCCGCCCGCCGCACGCACCGAGTCGACGGTCAGGGTGCCGAGCACCTCGTCGCCGGCGGTGATCGGCCGGTGGTGGACGAAGCGCTGCTCGCCGTGGACCACGCGGCTGTAGTCGATGCCGGCCTCGGGGTCCTGCACGAAGACGGCGTCACACTGCTGGGCGATGGTCACCGCGAAGGTGGGCGGCGCGATGACCTCGGCGTAGCCAGCAGCCCTGGCCGCCTCGCTCGACGAGTGCACGGGGTCGGACGAGCCGACCGCGGCGGCGAACGCGGCGATGGCTTCCGCGCTCACGGGGTACGGGCCGCTGGGCGGGTAGCTGCGCCCCACGAAGTCTGCGTTGACGGGCATGGAGCCCACCCTATGGGGCGCGGCTGCGGACACGACAAAGCCGCCCGTGGACCGGGGTCCGGGGCGGCTGTCGAAGCGGTTCAGCTCAGCGGGTCTCGCGGTGGACCGTGTGCTTCCCGTCGCGAGGGCAGAACTTCTTCATCTCCAGGCGGTCGGGGTTGTTCCGACGGTTCTTCTTGGTGATGTAGTTGCGCTCCTTGCAATCCACGCACGCCAAGGTGATCTTGGGGCGGACGTCTGCGCTCTTGCTAGCCACGGGGCAACCTGCTCTCGGAACTGACGGTGGTGATGTCTGGGGCGCCGCGCCAAGACATCCGGGGACATCAGGCGGCGACACATCAGGGTACGCGGATTCAGGCTGATCCTGAAATCGCGGTTGTAGCGGGAGCGGGGCTCGATCCCGCGACCTCACGATTATGAGTCGTGCGCTCTAACCAGCTGAGCTACCCCGCCATGGGGTGCAGCGCCTTGCGACGCCTTTCCCAGAGCCCCCTGTCGGAATCGAACCGACGACCTTTTCCTTACCATGGAAACGCTCTGCCGACTGAGCTAAGGGGGCCTGCACACCCACGGCTCACGGAGCCGTGCGGAAGTGCGACGGTGAGACTACACGCTCGGGTGCCCGGACCGAAAATCGAGGTCCACGCACCGCTCCGGGCCCCTGCCGACGCCGGTCGAGCGCCCCTCCCGGGCGTCTACCGGAAGGCCTGCTGGCCCGTCATCGCCTGCCCGATGACGAGCGTGTGCATCTCCACGGTGCCCTCGTAGGTGAGCACGGACTCGAGGTTGTTCATGTGCCGGATGACGGGGTACTCGAGGCTGATCCCGTTGGCGCCCAGGATCGTCCGGGCGGTGCGGCAGATGTCGAGGGACTCGCGGATGTTGTTGAGCTTGCCGAGGCTGACCTGCTCGGGGCGCAGGGTGCCGGCGTCCTTGCGGCGGCCGAGGTGCAGGGCGAGCAGCTGGCCCTTGACGAGCTCGAGCGCCATGTCGGCGAGCTTCTGCTGGGTGAGCTGGAACCCGGCCAGTGGGCGGCCGAACTGCTCGCGCTCCATGGAGTAGCGGCGTGCGGTGTCGAGGCTGGAGCGCGCGGCGCCGAGCGATCCCCACACGATGCCGTACCGCGCCTCGGAGAGGCAGGAGAGCGGCCCCTTGAGGCCCCGGACCTCGGGGAGGACCGCGTCGGCGGGCAGCCTCACGCCCTCGAGGACCAGCTCGCTGGTCACGGACGCCCGCAGGCTGAGCTTGTGCTTGATCAGCGGCGCGGAGAAGCCGGGGGTGTCGGTCGGCACTACGAAGCCCCGGATGCCGCCGTGCTCCTCCCCCGCCTGCGCCCACACGACCGCGACGTCGGCGACGGAGCCGTTGGTGATCCACATCTTCGCGCCGTCGAGGACCCAGTCGTCGCCGTCCCGCCTCGCCCGGGTGCGCATGGAGGCCGGGTCGGAGCCGTGGTCGGGCTCGGTGAGGCCGAAGCAGCCGATCGCCTCGCCGGCGGCCATCCGTGGGAGCCACTGCTGCTTGTGCTCCTCGCTGCCCCAGCGGTGGATCGCGAACATCGCCAGCGACCCCTGCACCGACACCAGGCTGCGCACCCCCGAGTCGGTCGCCTCCAGCTCGAGGCAGGCCAGGCCGTAGTCGACGGCGCTCATGCCCGCGCAGCCGTAGCCGTCCAGGTGCATCCCGAGCAGCCCGAGGGCGCCCAGCTCCTTGGTCAGGCCGCGGACGTCGTCGAGCTCACCGCGCTCGAACCAGTCGGCGACGTGGGGCTCGACGCGCTGGTCGAGGAAGGTGCGCACCGTGCTGCGGACGGCCTTCTCCTCGTCGGAGAGGAGGTCGTCGATGCCGGCGAGGTCCATGGGGTCGAGCGGCTTGCGTGCGGTGGCCATGGCCCCCAGTCTGCCGCCTCGACGGACCTCAGGGGCGGTGCTGGACGAGCTCGGAGATGCGCGCGACGGCGTAGGCGTAGCCGCTCGGGCCGCAGCCGACGATGACACCGGTGGAGACGGCGGAGAGGTAGGAGTGGTGCCTGAACTCCTCGCGGGCGTGGACGTTGCTCAGGTGCACCTCGAAGACCGGCGCCTCGACCGTCGCGAGCGCGTCGCGCAGCGCGATGGAGGTGTGGGTGAGGGCGCCGGCGTTGACCACGAACCCGACTGCGGTCCGGCGCGTCTCGTGGATAGCGTCGATGAGCACGCCCTCGTGGTTGCTCTGGCGGAAGTCGACCGCGAGACCGGCGCGGCTGGCCGCCTTGCGGCACAGGGCCTCGATGTCGGCCAGCGTGTCGTGGCCGTAGACCTCCGGCTCACGCTCGCCGAGCAGGTTGAGGTTCGGTCCGTTGAGGACGACGACGGTGGGCTCGCTCGGGCCGGTCATGGGCCCAGCGTAGGTGAGCAGGCACGCCGCAGGGACCCCACCGTCGCGGTGGGACCCCTGGGGGTCGTGCGTCGTCGCGCGCTGTCAGCCCCTGCGCCTGCGCAGGCTGCGGACCACGACCACGAGGACCACCAGGGCCGCGACGGCGCCGGCGATCTGGGTGGCGTAGGACCTGAGCACGACGGGGAGGACCGTCGCCCCGAGGTCGAGGGACTCGGCCTCGCGCGCCGGTGTGGGCGTCTTGCCGGCCACCGGCGACGAGGGCACGGGCGCCGGCCCCGCCCCGGTGGACCCGTTGACGACGGGCGTCGCAACCGTCGGGGCGGCCGCCACCTCCTCGTCCGACGGGGATGCCGGCGCCGCTGCTGCCGGTGGCCCGGCGACCTTGCCCTCGATGCAGCCGACGAACTGGCCGAGCAGCTTGTCCGAGACGTCCTGCATGACGCCCCGGCCGAACTGCGCCGGCTTGCCGGTGACGTTGAGGTCGGTCTGCACGTCAGCCCTGGTCGTGCCGTCACCGGCGTCGGTGAGCTGGATCGTCACGGTGGCGCCGGCGGTGCCGTTGCCACGCTTGTCCTTCCCCTTGGCGTCGATGACCGCACGGTGCGCCTCGTCGTCGCGTTCCACGAAGGAGCCGCTTCCGGAGTACACCAGGGCGATCGGTCCGAGCTTGACCTTGACCGTCCCCGCGAAGCCGTCGCCGGTGACGTCGGTGACCGTCGCCCCGGGGAAGCAGCTGCCGACCTCCTGCAGGTCCATGAAGGTCGCCCAGGTGTGCTCGACCGAGGCCGGGACGGTGAACGAGTGGGTCAGCTCCACGGGCTCACGCCCCTGCCGCGGCGAGCACCGCGCGACGGGTGAGGACGGTCGCGAGGTGCTTGCGGTAGTCGGCGTCGCCGTTGAGGTCCGAGGGCGGGTTGGTGCCCTCGGCGGCTGCGGCGCACGCCTCCCGCACCGCGTCCTCCGTGGCCGCCTTCCCGACGAGGGCCTGCTCCACCGCGGTGGCCCGCAGCGGCGTCGAACCCATGTTGGTCAACCCGATCCGGGCCTCCGCGATCGCGCCGCCCTCGACCCGTACCGTCGCCGCGACGGCGACGATGGACCACTGGTGGGCCACGCGCACGAACTTCTCGTAGCGGCTGCCCCACCCGGTGTGCTTCGGGATGCGGATCGCGGTGAGCAGCTCGCCCTCGCCCACCGCCGTCTCGAAGAGGTCGCGGAAGAACTCGGCGGCCGGCACCGTGCGCTCACCGCCCGGCCCGGTGACCACCAGCTCGGCGTCCAGGGCGAGCACCGGGGCCCCGACGTCGCCGGCCGGGTCGGCGTGCACCAGCGCACCGCCCACCGTGCCGCGGTGCCGGATCTGCGGGTCGGCCACCTCCTCGATGGCGTCGGTGAGCACCCCCGCGTGCTGGCGGACGAGGTCGCTCGCCAGCACGTCGGCATACGTGGTCATGGCGCCGATGACGACGTGGTCGCCCTCGTCGCGGACCCCGCGCAGCTCCTCGATGCGACCGAGGTCGACCACCGTCTCCGGGGCGTTGAGGCGCATGCGCAGGATGGGAAGGAGGCTCTGCCCTCCTGCCATCACCTTGGCGTCGTCGCCGGCCTCGGCCAGCGCGCTGAGCGCGTCGGCCACCGAGGTGGGGGCGACGTAGTCGAACCGGGCCGGGATCACTGGTCCGCTCCTTCCGCGGAGGCGCTGCTACTGGGGTCCGGTGGGGCCTGGTTGGGTGCCCCCGCGTCGAAGTGCGGCTGGGCGTCACCGGTGGTGGCGTCGGCCTGGTCGGAGCCGGCGGACCGGATGGCTTTCCAGACCCGCTCGGGGGTGCAGGGCATCTGGATGTCGTTGATGCCCATTGGCCGCAGGGCGTCGACGACGGCGTTGACGACGGCCGGGGTGGAGGCGATGCAGCCTGCCTCGCCGACCCCCTTGGCGCCGAGGTCGTTGGTCGTCGACGGCGACACGGTGTTGTCGGTGACGAACGAGATCGTGTCGGCCGCGGTGGGCAGGGTGTAGTCGACGAACGAGCCCGACACGAGGGTCCCCTGGTCGTCGTAGACCGCCTCCTCCCACAACGCCTGCGCGATGCCCTGGACGAGACCGCCGTGCACCTGCCCCTCGACGATGAGCGGGTTCATGATGTTGCCGATGTCGTCGACGCAGACGTACTTGCGCATCGACACCTGACCCGTCTCGGTGTCGACCTCCATGGCGCACAGGTGGGTGCCGTGCGGGAAGGAGAAGTCGACGGGGTCGTAGGTCGCGTCGGCGTCCAGGGTGGGTTCGAGGCCCTCGGGCAGGTCGTGCGACGAGAACGCCGCCCAGACCACCTCGGCCATGGCCTTGCCCTTGTCGGTGCCCTTGACCTTGAACTGGCCGCCGGAGAACTCGATGTCGTCGACCGAGGCCTCCAGCAGGTGCGCGGCGTGCGGCTTGGCCTTCTCGATGACCCGGTCGGCAGCCATCACCAGGGCCTGTCCACCGACGACCAGCGAGCGTGAGCCGTAGGTGTCGAGGCCGCGGTTGGCGATCTGGGTGTCGCCGTGCAGGACCTCGACGTCCTCGAACGGGACGCCGAGCTTGTCGGCGATGATCTGGCTCCAGACCGTCTCGTGGCCCTGGCCGTGCGGCGAGGTGCCCGTGACCACCTCGACCTTGCCGGTCGGCAGCATCCGGACCGTGGCGTGCTCCCACCCGCCCGCGGCGTAGCGCAGCGCACCGAGCACCCGGGAGGGGGCGAGCCCGCACATCTCGGTGAAGGTGGAGACGCCCAGGCCCAGCTGGACCGGGTCCTTGCGGTCGCGGCGCTCCTGCTGCTCGCGGCGCAGCCCGTCGTAGTCGAAGAGCTCTCGTGCCCTGGCCGTCGCCGCCTCGTAGTTGCCGGAGTCGTAGGTCATCCCGGCCACCGTGGTGAACGGGAACTCCTCGTGCTTGATCCAGTTCTTCTCGCGGATCTCCAGCGGGTCCACGCCCACCTCGGCGGCGAGCTCGTCCATGAGCCGCTCGATGGCATACGTCGCCTCGGGGCGCCCGGCTCCGCGGTAGGCGTCGGTCCACGTCTTGTTGGTGAACAGGTTGGTGCAGTTGAACTGGTAGGCCGGGAACTTGTAGATGGCGTTGAACATGAACGCCCCGAGGACGGGGATTCCGGAGGTGACGAGCCCCAGGTAGGCGCCCATGTCGGCCAGGAGGTCGACCTTGAGCCCGGTGACCGTGCCGTCCTTGGTGGCGGCCAGGGTGAGCTTCTGCCACTGGTCGCGGCCGTGGTGCCCCGAGAGCAGCGACTCGCTGCGGGTCTCGGTGTACTTGACGGGCTTGCCCGTGTGCCGCGCCGCGAGGACGGCGATGACCTCCTCGGGGGTGTGCTGGAGCTTGCCGCCGAACCCGCCGCCCACGTCGGGGGCGATGACGCGGATCTTGCTCTCCGGGATGCCGAGCACCAGGGCGGTGAAGATGCGGACGAAGTGCGGGACCTGCGTGGCCGTCCAGATCGTCAGCTGCTCGCCGGTCGGGTCGCACACCACAGACCGCGGCTCCATGAACGCGGGGATGAGCCGCTGCTGGCGGTACTCGCGCTCGATGACGATGCCGTCGGCCCGCGCCTTCTCGATCGCCTCGTCGACGGGCCCGCCCGTCCCCGCACCTGCCGAGTCGAACTGCCAGAACGCGCTCTTGTTGGTACCCAGGCTGGGGTGCGCCAGCACCGCGTCCTTGGCGGCCTCCTTGAGGTCGAGGACCGGCGGCAGCTCGTCGTAGTCGACGTCCACCAGCTCGGCGGCGTCACGGGCAGCGGCGGCGGACCTGGCCACGACGACGGCGACGATCTCACCGGCGAAGGCCACGTGGTCCACGGCGATCGCCGGGTGCACCGGCGCCTTCTGGTCCTCGGTGATGGGCCAGGCGTTGGCCATGCCGCCCTGGATGTCCTTGACGTCCTCACCGGTCAGGACCGCCAGGACCCCGGGCGACGACTTCGCCGCCGAGGTGTCGATGCCGGTGATCGTGGCGTGCGCGAAGGGGCTGCGCACCATGGCCAGGTGCTGCATGCCCGGGAGCTGGATGTTGTCGGTCCACTTGGTCCGGCCGGTGATGAGGCGCTGGTCCTCCTTGCGCTTGCGGGCCGCACCGATCTCGGTCTTCGGCCGGTCCTCGACGGCGGTCACTGGGCACCGCCTGCAGTGGCACCTGCGGAGGCACCCGCGGTGGATCCCTCGTCAGCCGCCTGCTGCACGGCCTTGACGATGTTGTGGTAGCCGGTGCAGCGACACAGGTTGCCCTCGAGGCCGACGCGGATCTGCTCCTCTGAGGGGTGCGGGTTGTCGTTGAGGACGTCGATGGCCTGCATGATCATGCCGGGGGTGCAGTAGCCGCACTGGAGCGCGTGGCAGTCGTGGAACGCCCTCTGCATCGGGTGCAGCTCGCCGTCCTGGGCGAGGCCCTCGATCGTGGTCACCTCGTGGCCGTCGGCCTGGACGGCGAGGACGTTGCAGGACTTCACGCTGCGCCCGTCGAGGTGCACGGTGCAGGCCCCGCAGTTGCTCGTGTCGCACCCCACCACCGTGCCGGTCTTGCCCAAGGTCTCCCTCAGGTAGTGGACGAGCAGCGTGCGCGGCTCCACCTCGTCCTCGTAGCCGACACCGTCGACCGTGACGTTGATCCGGGTCATCCAACACTCCTTTGTGTTCGAGGGGCACCTGCCGGCGCCTCTGCGGATTACTGCTGCACTGCCCTGCTTCGACAACCCCGCGGACCGGCTAGGTCCTCGCCCCACCTCCCGCGTGCTCTGCCATGTCGGCTGACACCGCCGGCGGCTCCGGACCGGTGTCGGCGTGGTGGTGGATGGGCCCCTCGCGGTCGGCGAGGCGGTCGCCGCGCCCGCCCCACTGCAGGGCCACGATCTCGGCGGCGATGCTCACCGCGGTCTCCTCCGGGGTGCGGGCGCCGAGGTCGAGGCCGACCGGGCTCGACAACCTCCCGAGCTCCTCGTCGGTCAGCCCTGCCTCCCGCAGCCGCGCGAGCCGGTCGTCGTGGGTGCGGCGCGAGCCCATCGCCCCCACGAACGCCACCTCCGGCAGCCGCAGCGCGATCTCGAGGACGGGCACGTCGAACTTCGGGTCGTGGGTGAGCACGCAGACGACGGTGCGCCCGTCGATGCGACCGGCGTCGCGCTCGGCCTCGAGGTAGCGGTGCGGCCACTGCACGACGACCTCGTCGGCCGAGGGGAAGCGGCTGGCGGTGGCGAAGACGGGCCGGGCGTCACAGACCGTCACCTCGTAGCCGAGGAAGTGACCCACGTGGGCGACGGCCGCCGCGAAGTCGATGGCGCCGAAGACCAGCATGCGTGGGCGCGGGGCGAACGAGGAGACGAAGACGCGCATGCCCTCGCCGCGCCGTTCGCCGTCCGGACCGTAGGTGAGCGTCTCCGTGCGCCCTGCCGCGAGGAGACCCCGGGCGTCGTCGGTGACGGCATCGTCGGCGCGCGTCGAGCCGAGCGACCCGCTGTCGCCGGGCTCGGAGCCCTCCGGTCGCACCACCAGCCGGCGCCCGAGCCACGAAGGGTCGGGGTGGTCGATGACGGTGGCGACGGCCACCGGCCGTCCGGCCTCGACGTCCTCGGCGACCCCACCGAGCTCGGGGAACGTCTCGCGGCTCACCTTCTCGACGAAGACGTCGAGGATGCCGCCACAGGTCAGGCCCACGGCGTACGCGTCGTCGTCGCTGACGCCGTAGCGCTGCAGGACCGGCGTCCCGTCGGCGACGACCGCCGAGGCCAGCTCGTAGACGGCGCCCTCCACGCACCCGCCGGACACCGATCCGACCGCCTCGCCACCCGGGCCGACGAGCATGGACGCGCCTGCGGGGCGCGGGGCGGAGCGCCAGGTCGCCACGACGGTGCCGACGCCGACGGTGGCCCCCGCCTCCCACCACCGCACCAGCTCCGGCATCACCTCACGCACAGGCCACCACCTCCACCAGCTCCTCGAAGGCAGCCATGGAGTGTCCTGCCACGAAGTCGTCGATGTGGGGCAGCGCGGCGACGATCCCCTGCTGCACGGGCGCGTAGCCCTCCTTGCCCCGGTGCGGGTTGACCCACACCACGCGGTGGGCGAGAGCCCTCAGTCGACGCATCTGCTCACCGAGGGCCTCCGGCGCGTCCCGCTCCCAGCCGTCGCTGAACACCACCACCACAGCGCCCCGTGCCATGCCGCGCCGCCCCCAGCGGTCGAGGAAGGCCTTGAGCCCCTGGGCCAGGCGGGTGCCCCCGGACCAGTCGGGCACCACGTCGCCGCACGCCACCAGTGCGCGCTCCGGGTCGCGCTGGCGCAGCGGCCGGGTCACGTGGGTCAGCCGGGTGCCGAGGGTGAACACCTCGACGGGCAGCCCGGTCGCGGCGTACGTGTGCGCGAGCCGCAGCAGGGCGTCGGCGTAGGCGCTCATGGACCCCGACACGTCGACCAGCAGCACGACCCTCCGTGGGCGGGTGCCTCGGCGGCGCCACGCGATCGGGCCAGGCTCGCCCATCCGGCGCAGCTGCTCGCGCAGCGTCCGGCGCGCGTCCACGGCACCCCGCCGGGACGGGGTCGCGCGGTGCGCCGGACGCCGCGGCGCGCGGGGGCGCAGCTGGGCGAAGAGCGCGGCGAGGTGGGCGCGCTCGGCGCTGCCCAGGGTGGCGATGTCGCGGTGCCGCAGCACCTCGGTCGCACTCGCCCGGGCCTGGACGGTGTCCTGCTCCTGCCCCCCGGCCTCCCCAGAGGCGCCGTCGGTGTCGAGCGAAGCCATGGTCACCGTGGGGGGCTGGTCCTGCCGGGGGCGGGTGCCGGCGCGCTCGAGGCCGAACCACGCGGCGTACACCTGGTCGTAGCGCTCGAGGTCGGCCGGTGACGAGCACAGCGTCGCCCGGCCGGCCCAGTAGACCCCGGCGGGGTCGAGCAGGCCGACCTCTGCGGCCGCCTCGAGGTAGGTGCGCTCACGGTCGGCCGTGACCGCCACCCCGGCCGCCCGCAGCGCCCGCGCGAACCCGAGCAGGACCGCATCGGGGGCGTGGGGCCGCAGGGCGACCGGGGCGGCGCCGGTCATGACGCCAGGATCCGGTCCAGGGCCGAGCGGACGCGCTCGGCGTCCTCGCGGTACTTCACCGCGACGCCGAGGGTCGCCGCGGCGGTGTCGAGGTCGAGCGTGGGGCTGCCCAGCTCGTGCAGCGCCCGCACCCAGTCCAGCGTCTCCGCCACCCCCGGTGGCTTGATCAGCTCCTGGTCCCGGCGCAACGCCTGCACGGTCGAGACCACTTGTGCCGCAAGGGTTTCGGACACCTGAGGCGCGCGGCTCCGGACGATCTCGAGCTCGCGCTGCAGACCGGGGTGGTCGATCCAGTGGTAGAGACAGCGTCGCTTGAGGGCGTCGTGCAGCTCGCGGGTGCGGTTGGACGTCAGCACGACGACCGGAGGGGTCGCGGCCGCCACCGTGCCCAGCTCGGGGATGGTGACCTGCCAGGTCGAGAGCACCTCCAGGAGGAACGCCTCGAACTCGTCGTCGGCGCGGTCGACCTCGTCGACCAGGAGGACGGCGGGGGCCTCGCGCAGCGCCCGCAGGACGGGGCGTGCCAGCAGGAAGCGCTCGTCGAAGAGCTGGTCCTCGACCGCCTCGACGTCCTTGGCCCGGTCGGCCGCCACGGCCTCGACGGCGCGCAGGTGGAGGATCTGGCGCGGGAAGTCCCAGTCGTACAGCGCCTGGGTGGCGTCGATCCCCTCGTAGCACTGGAGCCGGATCAGGGGCAGGTCGAGCGCCTCGGCGACGGCCTCGGCGAGCGCGGTCTTGCCCGTGCCCGGCTCGCCCTCGAGCAGGAGCGGGCGCTGCAGGCGCAGGGCCAGCCAGGCGACCGTGGCGAGGGACGCGTCCGCGAGGTACCCCGTCCGGCCGAGGCCCTGCGCCAGCTCCCCGGCCGACGCAAAGGCCTCCCGTGGCTCCATGTCCTGATCATCACCCACGCCGGTCCGCAGCGAAAGGGCGCCGACGGACCGGGCGCGACGAGAGGTCCGTTCGCGCCGTCCAGCGGTGCTCACCCGCGCGTGGACCGGGTGTGCGTCAGGACAGGTCGGCCGGGGTGTCCGCGTCCGCGCCGGTGGCGAGGTCGCCGCACTCGACCACCGTGTGCGGGTGGGCCGCGAGGTAGTCCCGCGCCCCCCGGTCCCCCGCCAGCAGGTCGAGGACGCCTGCCCAGTGGTCGCGTCCGAGGACGACGGGGTGGCCCGGCGCGCCACCGTAGGCCGCGCGCCCGAGGGCCGCAGGGCCCTCACCGGCCGTGGCCTCACGTACGCGGCGCACGACGTCGGCGCCCACGTCGGGGAGGTCCACGAGCAGCACGACCACGGCATCGGCCGGACCGGCCGCCACCGCCTCGAGTCCCGCCCGCAGCGACGTGCTCTGTCCCTGCGCCCAGTCCGCCGCCTCCACGACCGTGTCGGCAGCGGTCACGAGCGGCCGGACCTGCGCCGCCCCGGCCCCGAGGACGACCACGACCGGGTCGCACCCCGACTCGCGGAGCACCTGCAGTCCCCGTTCGACGAAGCTGCCGCCGGAGGGGTCGTCGAGCATGGCCTTGGGCCGTCCCATCCGGCGACCGCCGCCGGCCGCGAGGAGCAGCCCCGCCATCCCGCGGAGCTGCTCCTCGGACGGGGGCACCGTCAGCCCTTCAGGCCGGCCTCGATCGCCGCGATGATCCGCGGCCGCAGCTCCTGCGGGGAGATGACCGCGTCGACCGACCCGACCGAGACGGCGCGGTGGATGCTGTGGACCCGGTCGAACTCGGCCGCCACCTCGCCGAGCTTCTCGCTGCGGACAGCGGTGCGGACCTCGGCGAGCTCGGTCGCCAGCTCGGCCCGGCGGGCCTGGTCGGCCTCACCCATCGCGGCCTCGAGGTCGCGCACCCGCGGGTCCGACGCCGTGCGGGCGTCGACGTCGCGGGAGAACACGACCGCCGCGGCGGGGGCGCCTCCGAGGACGGAGGCGAACGAGCCCTCCACGGCCAGCACCGTCATCCGGGGGTTGAGCACCTTGGAGAACACCACGAACGCGCCACCGTGGTAGCGGGACACGACCGTGAAGACGATCGGGCCGTCGAAGTTGACGATCGCGCGACCGATCTCCGCGCCGTACTCCAGCTGCAGGCTGCGCATCGACTCGGGCGAGCCGTCGAAGCCGGACAGGTTGGCGAGCACCACGAGGGGTCGGTTGCCGCTGGCCGCGTTGATGGCCCGGGCCGCCTTCTTGGACGACCGCGGGAAGAGCGTGCCGGCGGTGTAGGTGTCTGGACCGTCGGTGGGCGGGAACCCGCGCCGCGCAACGGTTTTCGACTCGATACCGAGCAGGCACACCGGGATGCCACCGAGGTGTGCGTCCTGCACCACAGCCGTCTCGGCGTCGGCCATGCCGGCCCAGCGCTCGAGCGTCTCGTGGTCCTGGTCGGCGACGGCGGCCATGAGCGTGCGGATGTCGAACGGCTTCTTGCGGTCGGGGTTGGTCTCCGGGGAGAAGATGTCGCCCACCGTGGTGAAACCCGAGTCGGCCAGCGTGTGCGGGTAGCTCGTGACGTCGCGGTCCACCGGGTCCGTGGTGCGGGCCCGGCGAGGACCGTCCTCGCCCGGGTGGACGTAGGTGTGGTCGTAGTGCGCCATGAGGACGTCGCGCGCGCCCGCGAGGTCGGGCGCCCAGTACTGCGCCTGCCCGTTGGGGCCCATGACGCGGTCGTAGCCGCCGATGCCGAAGTTGTCCTCGGCGGAGACGCCACCGGAGAAGTCCAGCGACTGCTTGCCGGTGAGCACCATGGCGCTGTCGGGAGTCATGACGAGGATGCCCTTGGTGTGCATGAGCATCGTGGCCTCGGCGTTCCAGTAGGGCTGGGCGCCGACGTTGATCCCGGCGACGACGATGTTGATCTCGCCGCCGTCCTGGGTGAACTCCACGATCCGCTTGAGCGCCCTCGCGACCCAGTCCATGTTCTCGGTGCCGGAGTCCATGGAGATGCGGGCGCCGGCCGACAGGGCGAACCACTCGACGGGCACGCCCATCTCCTGGGCCAGGTCGAGCGCCGCGATGATCCGGGTGCACTCCGCCTCGGAGACGGCGCCCAGCGCCTTGAGCGGGTCGCCGCAGAGCAGCACGCGGGTGATGCCCTCGGGGTAGCGCTCGGTGGGGCTGGAGATGACGCCCGCGATGATGCCGGCCTTGTTGTGGCCGTAGGGGCGGTCGACCGGCACGAGGCTGCCGCGGTCGTCGAGGTCGTACTCGGTGGCGGTGCCCCCCGGACCGGCGATCATGGCCTGCAGCTCGTACGGGTAGACGACACCACGGCGGCGTGCGCGCACGACCTTCTGCGCGTAGTCGTCGAGGGGCTTGAGCAGGTCGGCCGGGGGCTCCTCGACGGAGGTCACGACACCGGACCCCGGCTGGTAGTGGAACCTGGCCGCGAGCGGTGCGCTCTCGCCGTCCGGGCCGGCGATGCGGCCCTGGACGAGCACCTCCTCGATGCCCGCGCCGGCCGTGAGCGGGGAGATCTTGGCCTGCAGCGCGGTCAGCTGGTCCAGGTCGGCCTCGACCGGCGGCCAGATGTGCACCCACACGTAGTTCATGTCGAGGCGGGCACCGGCGGCGCCCCGCTCGGCCCGCGCACGGCGGATCGCCTCCAGGCAGTTGGCGATCGCCCGCTCGGCGTGCGGCAGGGCCGTGACCCGGCCGGACTCGTCGCGCACGACGGCCAGCTGGCGCACCTGGGCCAGGGCCACCAGTCGCTGGTCGGACTCGTTGCCGGGGGCGACGCAGCGGTAGAGCAGCACGTCCTCGGGCGCCTCGAGCCGGGTGACGTCGAACGCGCGCAGCCGCCACAGGTTGAGGCGGCGGCCCACCATCGGGTGGACGCCACGGACCAGGTCGTCCTCGACCATGGCCCCGTCAGCGGGACGGAAGGTGAAGTAGCCGACCGGGCGCCCACCGCCGGGGCAGACGGCAACGGCCACACGGCGTACCTCCTGCGACCAGGGCAGCTCCGCGAGCCGCGCGGCGAGCAGGGTCGAGGCCTCGTCGTGGGTCGCGGGCTCGTCGGGCCACGAGAGGTAGAGGTCGACCACGGCCTCCTGGCCGGACGTGCGCTCGTCGAGCTGGGCCGCGACCGCGGACACGAGGTCGGACCCCGGGTACAGCTCGTCGACGCGCCCCACGGTGGTGACGAGGTGCGTGGCCCGGCCGTCGAGGGAGTAGTCGGCGACGGCGAACGGGCGGTCACCGCTCTGGAGCTCGCGCAGGCCGGTGAGCTCGTGGTCGCGGTAGTGCCGCTTCACGAGCACGGCGAGCATGGGCTCGCGGGCCGGTACGCCGCCCTCAAGCCGGTCGGCGAGGAAACGGACGATCTGCTCGGGGATGGCGGCCAGGGCGTCGATGCGGCGGGCGCGCTCCTCCCCGCCCGGGATGCCCTCGAGCGCGGCGAGCTCGTCGTGCACGCCACCCAGCACGCTGGCGCGGTCGGCGTCGACGAGCGGCTGGTCGAACCAGCGGAACCGCACGCTGCGCGCGAGGTCGCCGATGACCGGGTGGCGGAGCTGGGTGGCGACCACGAGGCGGTCGAGCACCTCGCGGGCGGCGGCGTCCAGCGGCGGCGCGGGGCACGGCTCGACGATCCAGCGCTGCAGCAGGGCCGTGGCCAGGACGACCTCGGGGGCCGAGCGCTGCTGGGCGAGGAACACGCGGAAGACCGCCTCCTCGAGCTGCGGCGTCCGGTCGAGGCTGTCGAGCCCGTAGTGGCGCAGGACCTGCGAGAGCTTGGTGCGGAACTGCTCGGGCAGGGCGCCGCGCTCGACGTCCAGGCTCTGGAGGTAGGTGTGGAAGTGCTCGCGCGGGCTGTGGACGCGGTTCTCGACGTGGTCCTCCTCACCCGCGGGCCGGTTGCGGCTCAGCTCGGCGAAGTCGGCGAACACCTCGAGCACCGAGATCTCGGCACCGACCTGGGAGGCGCCGGCGGCGGACAGCTCGGCGCGGGCGCCGAGGTAGGACCGCAGGGTGTCGCCGTCGTCGCGGGGGTCGACGTCGTAGCCGAGGAGCATGGCGCACAGCGCGGCACGCGAGCGCGCGGCCACCTCCGCCGTCCCGGCGCCACGGCCGTCCGAGGTGGGCAGGTCGAGGTCGACCGTGTCCTGCGCACCCACCTCGGCGACCTCGTCACCGTCGCCGAGGGGCTCGAGGCGCACCAGGGGCGCACCCGTCTCCACCTGGCTGCCGGTGGAGACGAGCAGCTCCTTGACCCGGGCCGCGAACGGCGCGGGCAGCACCGTCTCCATCTTCATCGACTCGAGCACCAGCACCGGTGCGCCCGCGGCGACCTCGGCCCCGACCTTCGCGGGGGTCGCGACCACCAGGGCCGGCGCGGGTGAGCGCAGCACGCCACCCTCGTCGCGCGACACCCGGTGGGTGACGCCGTCGACCTCGACGAGCTGCACGGGTCCGTGGGTGGCCGTGATGAGGCGGTGCGTGCGGCCGGCGATGGTGACGCGGCTGGTGTACTCGTCGAGGCGGTCGAGCTCGGCGTCGACGGTCTGCTCGGTGGCGCCGCCGACGACGGTGACCCGGAAGAGGTGCGGCCCGATGCGCCAGACGGTCACCTTGTACGCCGTGCCGCGGAGCTTGAGGTCGATCGCCCGGCCGGTGCGGTGCTGCACCTGGGGCCGGCCGCCGCGGGAGGTCTCGAGCAGGCGGGTGCGCTCGACGCCCTCCTCGTCCTCGTAGCCCTCGATGCCGGCGACGACGAGCGCGACGCCGGAGTGGCGGTGGGACACGAGGCGGCCCTCGCCGCGCACCCGGTCGATCCAGCCGGTGTCGGCGGTGCCGTCGACGACCTCGGGCTGGTCGAGCAGGTCGAGGATGAAGCTCTTGTTGGTCGAACCGCCCTCGATGACGACGGTGGTCTCGGACATGGCGCGCCGCAGCCGGGCGAGCGCCTCGTCCCGGTCGGCACCGACGGCGATGATCTTGGCGATCATCGAGTCGAAGTCGGCGGGGATCGAGTCGCCCTCCCCCACCCCGGTGTCCACCCGGATGCCGGGGCCTGCCGGGAGGTTGAGCAGGGCGATCCGGCCCGGCGAGGGGGCGAAGTCGCGGTCGGGGTCCTCGGCGTTGAGCCGCGCCTCGACGGCGTGGCCCTCCTCGACGGGCCGCTCGCCCTCGAGGCGGCCGCCGGAGGCGACGTGGATCTGCAGCTTGACCAGGTCGGTGTCGGTCGTCGCCTCGGTGATGGGGTGCTCGACCTGCAGGCGGGTGTTGACCTCGAGGAAGGCGAAGAACTTCTCGCCCGGGTGGTAGAGGAACTCGACCGTGCCGGCGCCGGCATACCCGACCGCGACGGCGAGGCGCTCGGCGGCCGTCTTGACCTCCGCGACCTGGTCGGGCCCGAGGACGGGTGAGGCCGACTCCTCGATGACCTTCTGGTTGCGCCGCTGGACCGAGCAGTCGCGGACGCCCAGCGCCCACGCGGTGCCCTGCCCGTCGGCGATGACCTGGACCTCGACGTGGCGGGCCCCGGTGACGAGCTTCTCGAGGAAGACCACCCCGGAGCCGAACGCGCGCTGCGCCTCGTCGCGGGTGCGCTCGTAGGCGTCGGTGAGGTCGGCGTCGGAGGCGACCATGCGGATGCCGCGGCCACCACCGCCGGCCGTCGCCTTGAGCATCAACGGGTAGCCGATCTGCGCGGCGGCGGCCTTGGCGTCCTCGAGGGTGTCGACGCCGCCCCGGCTCCACGGTGCCACCGGCACGCCGACCTCCTCGGCGATCAGCTTGGAGCCGATCTTGTCGCCGAGCTTGCGCATCGCCTCGGGGCTGGGGCCGATGAACGTCACCCCGATGCGCCCGCACAGCTCGGCGAAGTCGGGGTGCTCCGCGACGAAGCCCCAACCCACCCAGGCGGCGTCGGCGCCGGTCTCGCGCAGCGCCTTCTCCAGCACGGCGTAGTCGAGGTAGGGCCGGTCGGCGGCGGGGCCGAGGTTGTAGGCGTGGTCGGACTCGCGCACGAACATGGCGCGCTTCTCGCCCTCGGTGTGCAGCGCGACCGTCTCGATGTGGTGCCCGCCGGCGCCGGCCTGCGCGTTGAGGTCGCGCACGGCGTGGATGAGCCGCATCGCAGCCTCACCCCGGTTGACGATGGCGATGCGCGAGAACATCGAGTGGGCCTCCCAGCACGGACGGACGACGGGCGGGGCGCGGACAGCACGCCACCGAGGCCCGAGCCTGCCACCGATCGTCGGTGACTCGCGAGTAATGCTCGCCGAGGCATCCCCGCGCCACCCCACCTAGGGTTGGTGGCATGCCCCGCGCCGCCTCGGTCCTCTGGCTCCGTCGCGACCTGCGCAGGGGCGACCTCCCCGCCCTCGGCGCAGCCGCCTCGGCCGCCGACGGTGGCAACGTCCTGGTCCTGTTCGTGCTCGACCCGGCCCTGTGGGACGGCGGCGGCCCGGCACGGCGCGCGTGGCTCGCCGCAACGCTCGAGGCCACTCGTGAGGCGTACGACGGACGGCTCTGCCTGCGCGTCGGCGACCCGAGGAAGGTCGTCCCCGCCGTGGTGCAGGAGGTCGGCGCCGGATCGGTGCACGTCTCCCGCGAGACCACGCCGGCAGGCGTGCGCCGCGACAAGGCGGTCGCCGCCGCGCTGGGGAAGGCGGGCGTGGACTGGGTCGAGACCGGCACGCCGTACGCCGTGGGGCCCGGATCGGTGCGGAACGGCAGCGGCGACCCCTACAAGGTGTTCACACCGTTCAGCCGCGCCTGGCGCGACCACGGCTGGCCGGCCCCCGGCACCGAGCCCAAGGACCTGTCGCTGGCCCGGGTGGGGTCGGACGACGACGGCTGGAAGACGGTGCGCGAAGCCCTCTCGGTGGACGGCCTGCCGGCGATGCCGGAGGCGGGTGAGGCGGCAGGTCTCGCCCGGTGGCGTGACTTCCTCGACGAGGCCGTCACGGCCTACAAGGACGAGCGCGACCGGGCCGACCACCCCGGGACGTCGCGGATGTCGCCGTACCTCAAGATCGGCGCGGTGCACCCGCGCACGCTCCTGGCCGAGCTGAAGGGGCGCACCGGCCAGGGGGCCCAGACCTACGCGACCGAGCTGTGCTGGCGCGAGTTCTACGCCGACGTCCTGTGGCACCACCCGCGCTCGTCGTGGCACGACCTGCGGCCCGCCCTGTCCGGCATGACCTACGAGGACCACCCCGAGCTCGTCGACGCCTGGAAGCAGGGGCGCACCGGCTACCCCGTCGTCGACGCGGCGATGCGCCAGCTGCTCACCGAGGGGTGGATGCACAACCGGATGCGGATGGTGACCGCGAGCTTCCTCACCAAGGACCTGCACGTCTGGTGGCCCGTCGGCGCCCGCCACTTCCTCGACCACCTCATCGACGGCGACATCGCCTCGAACAACCACGGCTGGCAGTGGGTCGCCGGCACCGGCACCGACGCCTCGCCGTACTTCCGCGTGTTCAACCCCGTCACCCAGGGCCAGCGCTTCGACCCCCAGGGCGACTACGTCCGCCGCTACGTGCCCGAGCTGGCGCACATCCCGGGCAAGGCCGTGCACGAGCCGTGGAAGCACGACGCCGGCTACGACCACGACTACCCCGAGCGCGTCGTCGACCACGCCGAGGAGCGCCTGGAGGCCCTGCGCCGTTACGACGCGGTGCGGGGCGGTGCGGGGTCGGGCGGTTCGGGGTCGGGCGGTACGGAGTCGGGGTCGGGGTCGTCGTGATCGACCCCGTCGCCGAGGTCCGCTCGTTCGTCCGGGCCGCCCTGGTCACCCCCGTCCCCCGCGACCACACCGAGTCCGACGCCGCCTTCCGCCRCCGCCGGGTCGTCGCCGTGCTCACGCTCGTCGTCGGCAGCGCGGTGCTCACGCTCGCGCTGCGCATCCCACCGGGCGACCCCCTGTTCTACGGCGCCACCGTCGCGCTGGCGGCCATCTGGACCGTCGGGGCGCTGGTGTCCGGACCGCTGCACCTCGGCCGCGCCCGCACCCGCTCCGGCGGCGACGCCCGGCCCCTGGTGCAGTCCCTGGCCCTGGGCGCGATCCTGCTCACGGTGTTCCTGCTCGGCGGGTTCGTCATCGCGCACATCCCCCCGCTGCGCGACCCCGTCACCCACCTGCTCGACCACGCCCGGCTCGGGTCGCTGTCCCTCGTGGCGGCCATCACCGCCGTCAACGGCATCGCCGAGGAGCTCTACTTCCGCGGCGCCCTGTACGCCGCCGTCGGCCGACGGCACGCCGTCCTCGTCACGACCGTCGTCTACGCCCTGACGACCGTCGGCTCCGGGATACCGCTGCTCGTCCTGGCCGCCGCGTTGCTCGGGGTCCTCACCGGCCTGCAGCGCCGGGTCACCGGCGGCATCCTCGGCCCGATGGTCACCCACCTCACGTGGTCCCTCGGGATGCTCCTGCTCCTCCCCCTCGTCCTCTCGTCAGGAAGCTGATCGCATGCCCTCATCCTCCGGCACCTCCCGCACGGTCCTGGTCACCGGCGCCACCGGCTACGTGGGCGGCGTCCTCGTCCCGGCGCTGCTCGAGCGCGGCTGGACGGTGCGGGTCCTCACGCGCAGCCGCCGCGGCCTGGACCGCAAGCCGTGGGCCCACGACGTGGAGGCGGTCGAGGGCGACGCGACCTCGGCGGAGGACTGCCGCCGCGCCATGGAGGGCGTCGACGTCGCCTACTACCTGCTGCACTCGATGGACGGCAAGGGCGACTTCATGGAGCGCGACCGCTCCATGGCCCGGACCTTCGCCCAGGCCGCGGCCGACGCCGGGGTGGGCCGGGTGGTCTACCTCAGCGGCCTGCACCCGGAGGGCCGGCTCTCCGACCACCTGGCCTCACGGGTCGAGGTCGGCGACATCTTCCTGGCCGGCACCGTGCCCGCCACCGTGCTCCAGGCGGGGATCGTGCTCGGGGACGGCTCGGCGTCGTTCGACATGCTGCGCCACCTCACCGAGCGGCTGCCGGCCGTGGTCGCGCCCCGCTGGCTCCGCAACCGGATCCAGCCGATCGCGGTCGACGACGTCGTCCACTACCTCGCCGGCTCTGCCGAGATGGGGCCAGAGGTCAACCGGACGTTCGACATCGGTGGCCCCGAGGTCCTCACCTACGCCGAGATGATGCAGCGCTACGCCGAGATCGTCGGGCTGGGGCGTCGCTTCATCACCACCGTGCCCGTCCTGACGCCTCGCCTCGCCGGGCTGTGGATCGACATCGTCACCCCGATCTCCCGCGGCATCGGCCGGCCCCTGATCGGCAGCCTCGTGCACGAGGCGGTATGTCGCGAGCAGGACATCGTCGACGTCACCGGTCCGCCGCCCGGTGGACGCACCTCCTTCGAGGACGCGATCCGTGCCGCCAACCGCGGCATCGACCCGTTCCGCTGGCGCCGTACCCTCGCCCGCACGAGCGCCATGGTCGGGGCGGCCGCCGTCACCGGCTCGGTCCTCACCGACCCGGCCTCACGCTGGTACCGCAAGCTCGACAAGCCCTCGTGGGAGCCGCCGCCGGCGGCGTTCCCCGTCGTCTGGACCGGCCTGTACGCCGACGTCGCCCTGGTCAGCGCCGTGTCCTCCTCCTACCTCGCCGAGTCGGGCCGCGAGGGCGAGGCAAGGCAGCTCGAGCAGGCCCTGGCCCTCAACATGGCGCTCAACACCGCCTGGACGGGCTTGTTCTTCCGCGCGAAGCGCCCCTGGCTCGCGACCGCCGAGTGCGCGGTCCTCACCCTCTCCTCGGCCGACCTCGCACGCCGCGCGGGCGCAGCCGGGCGAGGCAAGGCCGTGGCCGTCGGGGCGTACGCCGCCTGGTGCGGGTTCGCGACGGTGCTGTCCGGCACGATCGCCGCCAAGAACCGGCGGGGCCGCCGCCGCTGACCCTCCCGCGGGCCCTACCCGCGCAGGCCCTCCGGGGCCGACGCCGCGGGCCTGTGCCGACTCTCCTCACCCCGTTCAGTGAGCGCGAAGTGTCGGTATGGCGTCCGCGAATCGACATTTCGCGCTCACTCAGGGAGCGGGTGCGACGTGGGCCGGCTCTTGGGGGCACGCCGTGGTTGCCAAGGGTGGGCACACCCTGAGAAACTATTACCAACCGTTCGGTCAGTAATTGGCTGCGCGCCCCGACTCCAGCCCCGTCACCAGCCCCGTGGAGGACGCATGACCGACACCGCCACCGACACCGCAGGCACCGACCCGCTGCAGGCCGGCTTCGACGCGACCATCGGGCACGGCGACCGGATCGAGCCGCGTGACTGGATGCCCGAGGGCTACCGCCGGACCCTGGTCCGCCAGGTCGCCCAGCACGCGCACTCCGAGATCATCGGCATGCAGCCCGAGGGCAGCTGGATCGGACGCGCTCCCTCGTTGCGCCGCAAGGCGATCCTGCTCGCGAAGGTGCAGGACGAGGCGGGCCACGGGCTCTACCTGTACTCCGCCTGCGAGACCCTCGGGGTCAGCCGCGGCGAGCTCACCGAGAAGCTCATCTCGGGGGCCCAGAAGTACTCCTCGATCTTCAACTACCCGACGCTGACCTACGCCGACGTGGGCACCATCGGCTGGCTCGTCGACGGTGCCGCGATCTGCAACCAGGTGCCGCTGTGCCGCACGTCGTTCGGCCCCTACGGCCGCGCGATGATCCGCATCTGCAAGGAGGAGTCCTTCCACCAGCGGCAGGGCTACGAGCTGCTCATGACGATGATGCGCGGCACCGACGAGCAGCGGGCGATGGTGCAGGAGTCGGTCAACCGCTTCTGGTGGCCGGCGCTGATGATGTTCGGGCCGCCGGACGACGAGTCGCCCAACTCGGCGCAGTCGATGGCGTGGGGCATCAAGCGCAACAGCAACGACGACCTGCGCCAGCGGTTCGTCGACATGTCGGTGCCGCAGGCGCAGGCGCTGGGCGTGACCTTCCCCGACCCCGAGCTGCGCTGGAACCCCGAGCGCGGCCACCACGACTTCGGCCAGCCCGACTGGGACGAATTCATGCAGGTCGTCAAGGGCAACGGCCCGTGCAACACCCAGCGGATCGCCCACCGCCGCAAGGCGCACGAGGACGGTGCGTGGGTGCGCGAGGCCGCCACCGCGTACGCCGCGAAGCAGGCCGCCATGGCGACCGCCGGGGGTGCCGCATGAGCGCGGAACAGGGCCCCTCGCAGGCCGTGCCCGGCAGCGGGACCGGGGGCGTGCGGGCCGAGTGGCCGCTGTACGAGGTGTTCGTGCGCGGCAAACGCGGGCTCAACCACGTGCACGTCGGCTCCCTGCACGCCGCCGACGACGACATGGCGCTGCGTCACGCTCGTGACGTCTACACGCGGCGCAACGAGGGCGTGAGCATCTGGGTGGTGCAGTCGAAGGACATCGCCGCGTCGAGCCCGGACGAGAAGGACCCGATGTTCGCGCCGAGCAACGACAAGGTCTACCGGCACCCGACGTTCTACGAGATCCCCGACAACGTCCCCCACATGTGAGGCAGCGATGACCGACCACGTCGAGCCCGCCTCGCACCCCGCCCCCGACCCCTCCGACGCCCACGGCTCCGTCTACCACGGGCTGCTCGGCGGCGACCCCTCGCACTGGGCCTTCGGCACCGACTTCGAGGACCCGCTCGCCGGCGTCGACACGACCATCCCCGAGGGCGTCGACGCCCACGACCTCGCCACCTACTGCCTGATGCTCGCCGACGACGCGCTCATCGCCTCGCAGCGGCTGTCGCAGTGGACCAGCCGGGCGCCCGACCTCGAGGAGGACATCGCGCTGGCCAACATCGCGCTCGACCTGCTCGGGCAGGCGCGGCTGCTGCTGGCCCGCGCGGCGGCAGCCGACCCGACCCTGGTCCCGGCGCTCCCCGAGGGGTCGCCCGTGCCGCCGGAGGACGCCTTGGCGTTCTTCCGCGAGTCGGGCGAGTTCCGCAACGTGCGGCTGGTCGAGACCGACAACGGCGACTTCGCCGTCACCATCGTCAAGCTCCTCGTCTTCGCGACCGCCCGGCTCGCGCTGCTCGAGCGCCTGGCCACGAGCAGCGACCACGTGCTGGCCGCCGTTGCCGCCAAGGGCGTGAAGGAGCTGACCTACCACCGCGACTACGCGGGGCGCTGGTTCCTGACCCTCGCGCGGGGCACCGAGGAGTCCCGGCGGCGCCTCGAGGCCGCCCTGGCCGTGGTGTGGCCGCTGCAGGCCGAGCTGTTCGCGACCCACGAGGTCGAGCGCCGGGTCGCCGCGGCCGCCGTCGGCGTCGACCCGGCCACCACGGCCGACGACGTGGCCGTGGTGCTGGCCCAGGTGTTCGCCGTCAGCGGCGTCGAGCAGCCGACCCAGGCTGCGTTGGCCGGTGTGCAGGGTCGGCAGGGCCGTGACGGCCTGCACACCGAGGCGCTGAGCCTGCTGCTCGCGGAGATGCAGGTGGTCGCGCGTGCCCACCCGATGGGCCGGTGGTGACGGTGTCGACGACCACCGCCGTCGACCGAGCGGCGCTGCAGGACAAGGCCTTTGCCGTCGCGCGTACCGTGACCGACCCCGAGATGCCGATGCTGACGCTGGAGGACCTCGGCGTCCTGCGCGCGGTGGAGGCCGACGAGCGCGGGCACGTCATCGTCTCGATCACGCCCACCTACACCGGGTGCCCGGCCATGGCCACGATGCGCGACGACCTCGTCCGCTCGCTGCAGGACGCCGGCCTGCCTGGTGCCACGGTCCGGGTCTCCCTGACCCCCGCGTGGTCGAGCGACTGGATCACCGAGCGCGGCCGCCGCTCCCTGGCCGAGCACGGCCTGTCCGCGCCCGGTCGAGCGCCTGCCCGCAGTGGCCCGGTCGCCCTGTCCCTGATGCCCACACGGCGCGAGATCGCCTGTCCCCGTTGCGGTTCCGCGCACACCGAGCTGACCTCTGAGTTCGGGCCCACGGCCTGCAAGGCGCTCTACCGGTGCACCAGCTGCCTCGAGCCCTTCGAGCACGTCAAGGAGATCTGAGTGACCTCGGCCGCCCCCTCGCTGCTGCTCAAGAAGCCCCGCCGCGCCGCCCCCACGTTCCACACCCTCACCGTCCACAGCGTCGAGCCGTTGACCGACGACGCTGCCGCCGTCTCGTTCGAGGTCCCGGGCGATCTTGCCGAGGCCTACGCCTTCGCCGCCGGACAGTCCCTGACCCTGCGCCGCTACGTCGACGGCGTCGAGCACCGCCGCACCTACTCCATCTGTGCCACCGTCGGTGACCGTCCTCGCATCGGCGTGCGTGAGATCCCGGGCGGCCTGTTCTCCCAGTGGTTGCTGCACGAGCTGCGCCCCGGCGACGAGGTCGAGGTGCAGACGCCGCACGGCACGTTCCGCGCCGACCCCGACGAGGGCGGGCGACACCTGTGCATCGCGGCGGGGTCCGGCATCACGCCGATGCTGTCGATCGCGAGCACCGTGCTCGCCAACCCCGAGACCGAGGTGACCCTCCTCTACGGCAACCGCACGACGGCGTCGGTGATGTTCGCCGAGGAGCTCGCCGACCTCAAGAACCGCCACGGCAGCCGCTTCCAGCTCGTGCACGTGCTGTCCCGCGAGCCCCGCGACGTCGAGCTGTTCTCCGGGCGCCTCGACGCCGACCGCCTGCGCCGGCTCTTCGACGTCCTCGTGCCCGTCCACGACGTCGACCACGTCTGGCTCTGCGGACCGCTGGCGATGATCGAGTCGGCCCGCGAGGTGCTCATCGAGCTCGACGTCCCCGCCGACAAGGTCCACTTCGAGCTGTTCTACGTCGACGAGCCGCCGCCGGAGCTGCACCGGGCCGACGCGGTCGTCGAGGGTGAGACCAGCGACGTCACGGTCGTCCTCGACGGCGTCAGCTCGACCACCCCCATGCCGCGCGGACGCTCCATACTCGACTCCGCCCAGGCGACCCGCACGGACGTGCCGTTCGCCTGCAAGGGCGGCGTCTGCGGCACCTGCCGCGCCCTGGTGCGCGAGGGTGAGGTCGACATGCGCCGCAACTACGCCCTCGAGCAGCGCGAGGTGGAGCAGGGCTTCGTCCTCACCTGCCAGAGCCACCCCGTCAGCGACACCGTCACCGTCGACTTCGACGCCTGACCTTCCCCTCCCCGCCCACCACGCACCCCACCCCGCCAAGGAGCACCCCTGTGACCGAGGCCTTCCTCCTCGACGGAGCCCGCACCCCGATCGGCCGGTATGCCGGTGGGCTGGCGACCGTGCGCCCCGACGACCTCGCGGCCCTCGTCGTGCGCGAGGCCGTGCAGCGTGCCGGCGTCGACCCCGAGCTGGTCGACGAGGTGGTCCTCGGCGCCGCCAACCAGGCGGGTGAGGACAACCGCAACGTCGCCCGCATGGCGCTGCTGCTCGCCGGGCTGCCGCAGTCGGTGCCGGGGTTCACGGTCAACCGGCTCTGCGCCTCCGGCCTGACCGCCGTCGCGACGGCCCGCCAGATGGTCGCCTCGGGCGACGCGGACCTCGTGGTCGCCGGCGGGGTCGAGTCGATGACGCGCGCGCCGTGGGTCACCGAGAAGCCGACGAAGGCCTTTGCCCGCCCGGGCGCGACGTTCGACACCTCGATCGGCTGGCGCTTCACCAACCCGAGGTTCGACGCCGACACGACGCTGTCGATGCCGCAGACCGCCGAGGTCGTCGCCGAGCGCTGGGGGCTGACGCGCGGCGAGCTCGACGCGTTCGCCCTGCGGTCGCACCAGCGGGCGGTGGCGGCCATCGAGGCGGGACGCTTCGCCGACGAGATCGTCGCGGTCCCGGTGGGCGACGGTGAGTTCTCCGTCGACGAGGGGCCACGTGCCGACACCTCGCTCGAGCGTCTCGCGAAGCTCCGCCCGGTCAACCACCCGCAGGGCCTGGTGACCGCCGGCAACGCCAGCTCGCTCAACGACGGTGCCGCCGCGGTCGTCGTGGCCAGCGAGGCGTTCGTCGCCCGCCACGGCCTGCAGCCGCGCGCCCGCCTCGTCGCGTCGGCGAGCGCCGGGGTGGCGCCCGAGGTCATGGGCATCGGCCCCGTGCCGGCCACGCACAAGGCCCTAGACCGGGCCGGCTGGTCCGTCGGGGACCTCGACGCCGTCGAGCTCAACGAGGCGTTCGCGTCGCAGTCGCTCGCCTGCATCCGCGACCTCGGTCTCGACGAGGAGGTCGTCAACGCCGACGGCGGTGCCATCGCGCTCGGCCACCCGCTCGGCGCCTCGGGCACCCGCATCCTGCTCACCCTGCTCGGCCGGCTCGAGCGCGAAGGAGGTCGCCGCGGGTTGGCGACCCTGTGCGTCGGCGTGGGCCAGGGCGCCGCACTCCTGGTCGAGAGGGCCTGACATGACCGCGCACGACCAGACCGACGTCACCGACTCCGCACCCGCCGAGCTGCCCGAGGTCGTCGGCGTCCTCGGCGGGGGCCGCATGGGCGCCGGGATCGCCCACGCGTTCCTCGTCCGCGGGCCCCGCGTCGTGGTGGTCGAGAACGACGAAGCCGCCGCCGAAGCCGCCCGCGCCCGTGTCGTCACCAGCGTCGGGCGCGCCGCCGAGCGCGGCCTGCTCACCTCGACCGTGGACGAGGCGCTCGGCCGCCTCAACGTGACCACCGCTGCCGACGACCTGGCCGGGGCCGGGCTCGTCGTCGAGGCGGTGCCCGAGGACACCGACCTCAAGCTCGAGGTGCTGCGCCGGGCCGAGCGCGTCGCGCCCGGAGCCGTGCTCGCCACCAACACGAGCTCCCTGTCGGTGAGCGGCATCGCTGCCGGCTTGAAGGCGCCCGAGCGGTTCATCGGGCTGCACTTCTTCAACCCCGTGCCGGCCAGCGACCTCGTGGAGGTCGTGGTGGGCGAGCAGACCGGCGACGACCTCGTCGAGCAGGCCCGGGGCTGGGTCACGGCACTGGGCAAGACGGCGATCACCGTGCAGGACTCCCCGGGGTTCGCGAGCAGCCGCCTCGGTGTGGCCATCGCGCTCGAGGCCATGCGGATGGTGCAGGAGGGTGTCGCCTCGGCGCAGGACATCGACACCGCCATGACGCTGGGCTACCGGCACCCCGTCGGTCCGCTGCGCACGACCGACATCGTCGGGCTCGACGTGCGGCTGGCGATCGCCGAGCACCTCACCCGCGAGCTCGGTCCGCGCTTCGAGCCGCCGCAGGTGCTGCGGGACAAGGTCGCTGCCGGCGAGCTCGGCCGCAAGACCGGGCGTGGCTTCTACGACTGGTGAGCTGACCCACGGTCGGCGGGCACCAGGGCGAGCCCGTCGAACGCGATGGTGGTGATCGCGTCCGAGAGCTGGGCGGCGTCGACGGTGCCGCCCGGCCGGTGCCACTCCACGAGCGAGTTGACCATGCCGAAGAGCAGGCGGCTCACCAACACCGGGGAGACGTCGGAGCGCAGCGACCCCTCGTCGACGGCCTCCCGCACGAGCGCCGCGAACCGGGCGTCGAGGTCACGGCGGCGGCGCAGGGCAGCCACCTCGACCTCGCTGTTGCCCCGCACCCGCAGGAGCAGCGTGACCGCCGGCTGATGGTCCACGAGCACCTCGACGCTGCGTCGCACCGCTCGCCGCAGGCGCTCGTACGCCGTCGTGCCCGCCTTCTCGCGGCTCGCCTCGTCGAGGACCTCCGTGAGCCCGTCGAGGGCCTCGTCGAGGGCCTGGGACAACAGGTGCGTCTTGCTGGGCACGTGGTGGTAGATGGCCGACTTGCTGAAGCCGAGGGCGCGCGCGAGGTCGCCCATGCTGGTGCCGTCGTAGCCCTGCTCGATGAACAGGTCGACGGCCTTGCGCAGCACCGCCTCCTGGTCGTGCCCGGGACGACCGCGGCGGGGTGCGCCGACCTCCGCGTCACTCACGCGGCCACCTTCTCACAGAGGCACCTCGGCCCAGCACGGTCAGCCCCGGAGGGTCAGCCCAGCACGGGTCAGCCCAGCACGGTGTCGAGGAAGGTGTTGCCGAACACGCGCTGCGGGTCGAGCTCGTCCCGCAGCCGCCGGAAGTCGTCCCAGCGCGGGTAGAGGGGCGCGAGGTCGACCGCCGTCGCCACGAAGCACTTGCCCCAGTGCGGCCGGGCCCCGAGCGGCAGGAGGGCGGCCTCGACGACCGGCAGCACGGCATACACGGCGGCCTCGTCGAGGACCCACGTGAAGTGGAACCCGACCACGTCCTGCTCGAAGGAGCTGCTCAGCCACAACGCGTCTGCGGCGACGGTCCGGATCTCGGCGTTCTGCATGATCGGTGCCAGCGACGGCTGGAGACCACGCAGGGCCTCGATGGCGGCCGGTGCGTGGCGTCGCGGGACGAGGTACTCGCTCTGGAGCTCGGCGCCCCGGCTGGGGGTGAGCTCCATCCGGAAGTGCGGGAGCCGTTCGAGCCACGGCCCGGGCACCCCGCTCTGGTCGGTCACCGACTCGGTGGGCGCACCGTCGAGCATGTGCAGGGTCGTCGCGGACCTCGGCGCCCCGAACAGGTCGGCCGGCGCGTCGGCCGAGCGGCTCTTGCACCACGCCTGGAGGACGCCGCGGTCGTCGAACCGCGTGAACAGGCTGACGCTGTCGGCGACAGCGGTCAGGTCGTCGAACCGGTCCTCCACCAGCGACCACGGCAGGCCGGTGTAGACGTCCTGGCGCACGGGGTAGGTCGACTCGACGTCGAGGGTGACCCGGGTGAGGACGCCGAGCGCGCCGAGGGCCACGACGAGGCCGTCGAAGCCCTCCTCGCCCCGCGACGACCGGACCAGCTCACCGTCGGCGCGCACCATCTCCATGCCGGCGACCGCGGCCGACAGCGACGGGGTGCGGTCGCCGGAACCGTGCGTCCCCGTGGCCACCGCCCCGGCCACGCTGATGTGCGGCAGCGACGCCAGGGCCGCGAGCGCCCAGCCCTGCCGCTCCAGCTCGGCGGCCACGACGCCGTACGACGCGCCGGCCGGGACCGTGGCCGTGCGCGCCTCGGGGTCGACCACGACCGCGCCCTCCGCCGGGGCGGCGAGGTCGGCGACCGACACGAGCACCCCGTCGGTGTCGGCCAGGCCTGTGAAGGAGTGCCGCGACCCCAGCGCCCGCACGTGCGCCGCACCGGCCACGAGCTCCTGGAGCTCCTCGACGGTACGGGGCCGGGCCAGCGACGAGGCCCGGTAGACGTGGTTCCCCGCCCAGTTGCGCTCGGTCATGCGCCCAGTCTCCCCTCCGGCACGGATCCCGCTTCCGAGGTGGCCGCACACCGGCCGGCGACGCGCGCGCTCCACCCATGGCCCACAATCGAGCCCATGACGGTCTTCTCGGCTTCCAAGCGCTCCACGGCCGTGGTGCCGTTCGCCCGCGAGGCGGTCTGGGACGTGTTGCGCGACGCCGGCCAGGTCGCCCGGCTCACCCCGATGGTGCGCTCCATCGAGGACCAGGGCGGCACCTGGCTGTGGAAGCTCGCTCCCATCGAGGTCCTCGGCAAGAGCGTCGGGCTGTCGTTCACCGAGAAGATGGAGCTGCACCCGGTCGAGCGCATCGAGTTCACCCACGTCCCACAGGGCGACGAGCGGGCCGGGGTGGAGGGCACCTACCTGTTGCAGGAGAGCAGCAGCGCCACGCGCCTGTCGATCGACCTCGAGGTCAACGTCCACCTGCCGTTCCCCAGGCTCGCCAAGCCCGCGGTGCAGACCTCCATGCAGGCGGTCATCGCGGCCATGGGCGCCGGGTTCGCGCACAACCTCGACCGGCACCTCAAGTCGCGCCACTGAGGCCGGTCCGACCAGCGGCTGTCCCCCGTCGCTCTCCCCCACCACGGGCGGTGGGACCCCTGCGTCAGCGCGCCGGGGGCGGGCCCAGCAGCACGTCGCGCCAGCCGCCGACCCGGTGGTGCACCGGCCGGCCGTCGGCCCGGGAGACCCGCCCACCGGCCCAGGCCGCGTCGGAGTGCAGCGGACCCAGGATGTCGCGCTCGCGGTCGGGCACCGAGCCGTCCGGCACGGCCAGGGCCCGGTCGAGCGCCTCGCCGACGCCCACCAGCCGGTGCCCGTGTGGCAGCAGGTCGGCCCGGAAGTCCTCCTCGCGGCACACCATGTCGTGGTGCAGGCTCTCGACCAGCGTCTGCACGGTCGCAGCCGGCGCCGCGGTGAGCACCGGCGCCAGCCGGGCCACCAGCCCGGTCGGCACGAACGGCACGCTCACCTGCACGCGCGTGAGGCCGGCGAGCCGCGCATACCGACGCAGCAGGGCCGAGTACGCCAGCGGCTCCCCGCTCCCGATGTCGTAGGCGCGGCTCACCGTCGGCGCGGTGAGGGTGCCGACGAGGGCCGTGACCACGTCGGTGACGGCGACCGGCTCGACGCGGCTGCGCATCCACGTGGGCAGCGTCTGCACGGGCATGCGCTCGCTGATCTGGCGCATGATCTCGAAGGACGTGGAGCCGCTGCCGATGACCATGGCAGCGCGCAGCGCGTGGGTCGTGACGCCGGAGTCGGTGAGCACCTGCTCGACCTCCAGCCGCGAGCGCAGGTGCGGCGAGAGGTCGCTGTCGTCGAGGTCCGGGACGAGGCCGCCGAGGTAGGCGATGCGCCCCACGCCCTCGCGCACGGCGGCGTGCCCGGCGTTGTAGGCCCCCTGCCGGTCGGTCGTCGCGAAGTCGTCGCCGCCGAGGCCGTGGATCAGGTAGTAGAGCGCCTCGGCGCCCCGGCAGGCGGCGCGGACCGAGGCCCGGTCGAGGACGTCCATCCCCACGACCCGTACCCGGTCGGCCCACCAGAACCGGGCTGCGGACGCGGGGTCGGTGAAGGTGGCGGTGACGTCGTGGCCGGCGGCGAGCAGGGCCGGGACGAGCCGGCTGCCGACGTAGCCGCCCGCTCCGGTGACGACGACGCGCACAGACACCTCCGACTCGACCGGCACCGGCGGGACCGGCGGCACCGCTCCTGCGAACCTACCCGCGCTCACCGAGGACGGCGCGCCGTACCGCGAGCGACGGGTTGGCCCCCGCTCCGGCACCCGCGTGGGGGACATGGCGAAGGGCCCCCGACCTGGTGGTCGGGGGCCCTTCGTGGCACGGGTGGCAGGTGAAGGATTCGAACCTTCGTAGCTTTCGCGATGGATTTACAGTCCACTCCCATTGGCCGCTCGGGCAACCTGCCTGGGTGCGCGTGGAAGGATAGCAAGGACACCCGCGATTGCCGAAACCGGCGCCCACCGCACCTCGTGGCGCCCAGGAAGGACACCCCCCATGGCCGACAGCTCGTTCGACATCGTCAGCAAGATCGACCACCAGGAGGTCGCCAACGCCCTCAACAGCGCCGCGCGCGAGGTGGCCACGCGCTACGACTTCAAGAACGTGGGCGCCTCCATCGAGGCCAGTGGCGAGGACAAGGTCATCATCAAGGCCAACACCGAGGAGCGCGCCAACGCCGTCCTCGACGTCTTCCAGACCTGGCTCGTCAAGCGCAAGGTCTCGCTCAAGCACCTCGACGTCCCCGAGCGCGGGCCGCAGCTCTCCGGCAAGGAGTACCGACTCGAGCTCGGGCTCAAGGAGGGCATCTCGCAGGAGAACGCCAAGAAGATCGGCAAGATCATCCGCGACGAGGGGCCCAAGTCGGTCAAGAGCCAGATCCAGGGCGACGAGCTGCGCGTGACCAGCAAGTCGCGCGACGACCTCCAGGCCGTGCAGGCGCTGCTCAAGGGCAAGGACGACCTGGACTTCGCGATCCAGTTCACCAACTACCGCTGAGCACCCTCATCGCGACGCACCGACGCCGCCGTACCCGGTCCGGGTGCGGCGGCGTCGTCGTGTGTCGGTGCGGGTCAGGCCTCGATGGCGAGGGTGGGACCGCCGAGGTCGGGGAACCGCAGCACTGAACCGTCGGAGTCGGTGTCGGGCGAGTCGTCGGACCAGCCGTCGAGGGCGATCGCGAGGCCGAGGGCCAGCCCCGCCATCTCGTGCTCGCCGATGCCGACGCGGCGGGCGACCTCGCGGGCGTTCTCGGGACGGGCGGCGGGGTCCTTGGACAGGCAGTCGGTGACGAGCTCGGCGAGATCGGTGGGGACGTCGTCGGGCAGCGGCGGAGGGGGCTCGTTGACGTGGCTGAGGGCCGTCGCGACGGGCGTGCCGCGGTCGAACGGGCGTTGGCCGCTCAGCATCTCGTGGGCGACCACGCCGAGCGCGTAGAGGTCGCTCGCGCCCGTGGCCGCCTCACCCATCGCCTGCTCCGGGCTGATGTAGTGCGGCGTCCCGAGCATCTCCCCCACTCGGGTGTGGCCGGCGGCGTCGAGCGCCCGCGCGATACCGAAGTCGGTGAGCTTCACCAGCCCGTCGGGCCGCACGAGGATGTTGGCGGGTTTGACGTCGCGGTGGACGACGCGGGCCTCGTGGGCGACGCCGAGAGCGAGCGCCGCCTGGCCGAGCAGCGAGCGGACCTCCGGCGCCGGCAGGGCGCCACGGCGGCGCAGCAGCAGCGACAGGGGCTCACCCTTGACGAGCTCCATGACGAGGAACGCCAGGCCGTCGTCCTCGCCGTAGTCGAACAGCGTCGCGATGTTGGTGTGCAGCAGGGCGGCCGAGTGCACGGCCTCGTCGCGGAAGCGCTTGGCGAACAGCTCCTCGTGGCCGGTGTCGGGTCGCATCACCTTGACGGCGACGGAGCGCTGGAGGACCTGGTCGGTGCCGGCCCAGACGTCGGCCATGCCACCGGACGCGATCCGTGCGCCGAGCACGTAGCGGTCGCCGAGGACGAACCCCTCAGTCAACCTGTTCATGCCGCGAGCTCCACGTGGAGGCCTTCCGTCGACCGAGGTGGGCGTCGATTGACATCTCAAGAACCTCGCGACTGCATCGTACGCCCACTCCGGACAAAGCGCGCGGACGAGCAGACCGCTCACCCCACCTGACCTGCGACGACGCAGCCGGTCAGCCGAACGTCGCCCGCGAGCGCAGGGCCTCCTCGAGCTGCGACTGGGCGTCGACGATGGAGCGGCGCACGGCGGCCGTGAGGTCGTCGCGGCCGAGGGCCGCCCGGCTCAGCGCCGCCGTCTCCTCCTCGACGACCTTGGACGGGTAGGCCAGCGTGGCCACCCGGGCCAGGGCGTCGTCGCCCACCCACGCGGACATCGCCGGCACGTCGGTGAAGTAGCGGGCGGCGTACGGGCGCAGCACGTCCGGCTCACCCGAGGCCCAGAACCCCTGCGCGAGGGCGTTGAGCTCGTAGTTGGACCGCTCGCGGTTGGTGGTGAGCTCGCCCCAGGCCCAGGCCTTGGCGTCCGCCGACGGCATCGAGGCCCCGGCCATGAGCGCGCTGAGCCGGCCCTGGAGGGTGTCGTCCTGCTCGCGGGTGCGCTCGACGAGGTCGCGGCCGGCGAGCCCGCGGGCGGCCAGGTTCCGCACGACGATCCAGCCGAAGTCGGAGTCGTCCTCGAGTCCCTGCGGGCGGTCCTTGCCGGCGGCCCAGTCGCGCAGGAGCGCCTCGTCGGCGCTGGTGCGCGCGACCGTCCGCGCGGCGACGACGGCGCGCGTCGACCCGGGCACGGCCCGGGCCAGCACCGCGGCAGCCGCCCGGGCGACGACCTGCTCCGCGTCGTCCTGCTCCGCGTGCGGAAGGAAGGTGGGGATGACGCGCCCGAGCAGGCTCATGACGGTGCGGTTGAGCACCGAGTCGTTGTCCTCGTGGGGCCAGGCCTGCCCGAAGGTGCGGACCATCACGCGCGGGTCCACGGTGCCGAGGCAGACGCCGTCGATCAGCGACACCCACACCACGGCGCGGGCCTGCGGGTCGGGCACCAGGGCCAGCTGCTCCGGCACGGCCGCGATGGACTTCTCGTCGAGGGTGACCGTCGCCCACGTCAGGTCACCGGCGTTGGGCACCACGAGGTCGGCGTCCGGCGCGGCAGCCAGCTCGGGCACGACGGTGGAGTCGCCGACGGTCGTGACCGGCACCCGGAACGTCTCGGCGCCCCCGCTGAACCCGGCGACGTCGAAGGTGTGCGGACGGTCGGCCGGGAAGGCCTCGGGCACGGTGCGGTGCACGGTGCCGGACGCCGTGTCGAGGGTGATGACGTCGACCCCGGCGGTCAGCAGCCACGCGCGCGTCCAGGCGCCGAGGTCGGTGCCGCTCGCCTTCTCCATGAAACCCATGAAGTCGGCGAGCGTGCCGTTGCCGTAGGCGTGCTCGCGCAGGTAGTCCGAGACACCGGCGATGAACGCGTCGTCGCCGATGTGGGCGATGAGCTGGCGCAGCGTGGCCGCGCCCTTGGCGTAGGAGATGCCGTCGAAGTCCTGCAGCGCGGCCTCGGCGTCCAGCGCCTCCGACCCGGCCACCGGGTGGGTCGAGGGGGTGCGCTCCGCGGCATACCCCCACGCCTTGCGGGCCATGGTGGAGTCCACCCACGCCTCGGTGCCGAACTCGGTCGACGCGGCCACGGTCCGGTGCGACATGTACTCGGCGAAGGACTCGTTGAGCCACAGGTCGTCCCACCACTGCATGGTGACGATGTCGCCGAACCACATGTGCGCCATCTCGTGCGCGATGGTGTTGGACCGCGTCAGCACCTCGTCGCGGGTCGCCCGGCCGCGGAACACGTAGACGTCGCGGAAGGTGACGCAGCCGGGGTTCTCCATGGCGCCGGCGTTGAACTCGGGCACGAAGACCTGGTGGTACTCCCCGAACGGGTACCGGATGCCGAACAGCGAGTGGTAGTAGTCGAAGCTCGCGCGGGTCACCTCGAGCATCTGCGGCGCCTCGCGCTCGAGCGCCTCCTTGAGCGAGGCTCGGGCGTGGATGCCGAGCGGTATGCCGTCGTGCTCGCTGCGCACGGAGGCGTAGGGCCCGGCGCAGACGGTGACGAAGTAGGTGGCCAGCGGCCTGGTCTCGGCCAGCTCCCAGCGACCGGGCGCGGTGCGGGTTGCGGCCCCGTTGCCGAGGACGGTCCACGCCTCCGGCGCGGTGACCCTGACGGCGTACGGCGCCTTGAGGTCGGGCTGGTCGAAGCACGCGAAGACGCGCGGACCCGCGTCGAGGAAGAGGTGGCCGTACACGTAGTGCTCACCGTCGGCGGGGTCGACGGCGCGGTGCAGGCCCTGGCCGTCACGGCTGTAGGCCATGACCGCCTCCGCCTCCAGGACGTTGTCGGCAGCGAGGCCGTCGAGCTGCACGCGGCCGTCGGCGAGGCCCGACACGTCCACGGCGGTGCCGTTGAGGACCAGGGACCGGAGCTCGACCGGCTTGACGTCGACCCAGGTCGAGGCGCCCGGCTCGGCGCAGGAGAAGGCGATGCGGGTCCGGGAGGTGAAGTGCTCCTCCCCCTGGTCGAGGTCGAGGTCGACCTCCATCCGCGTCACCCCCAGCAGGGCTGAACGGGTGCGGGCCTCGGACCTGGTGAGCGACGGCATGGGTGCGATCTAACCAGCCCGGCCGTGGGACGCGCGCCGGCCCGGACCTCTCGAGCGGCCCCGGACGGACCGAAGCCCCCGACCAGTGCTGGTCGGGGGCTTCGGTGCAGATCACCGGTTGCGGTGGATCAGATGACGCGGACCTTCTCGGCCTGCGGGCCCTTGGGGCCCTGCGTGATGTCGAACTCCACGCGCTGCGCCTCGTCGAGCGAGCGGTAGCCGGAGGAGTCGATCGCGCTGTAGTGCACGAAGACGTCGGGGCCGCCGCCGTCCTGCTCCACGAAGCCGAAGCCCTTCTCAGCGTTGAACCACTTGACTGTTCCCTGTGCCATGGGATTTCTCGTTCCTGTTGGCCGAGGTGGGCGCGGTCGCGACCCACCAGCTGCGCACACCACCACGACACGGAACAAGCCGCTGAAGAAAAAAGGCCCGCACACTGGCGGGCCCACTCAGACGAGGAACTGCAACTGCAACTGCGACAACCATACCGTGTCCCGGACCGTTTGCCGACATCGCTCCCCAGCGGCCTGTCGGACGCACCCACCGGGGTGCGCCCGACGGCCACGGGTCAGCGCTGGCGGAAGCCGTAGGCCTGCTGCTCGAGGCGGGCGATGCGCTCGGTCATCGGCGGGTGCGTCGAGAAGAACCGCGACACGTCCTGCGGCCGGAACGGGTTGGCGATCATCATGTGGCTGGAGTTCTGGATGGCCGGGGTGGGCTGCAGCGGTGCGCGCTGGACGCCGACCTCGAGCTTGCGCAGCGCCGAGGCGAGCGCGAGCGGGTCGCCGGTGAGGCGGGCGCCGTCCTCGTCCGCGTCGTACTCACGGGTGCGGCTGATGGCCATCTGGATCATCATCGCGGCGAACGGCGCGAGCAGCGCCATGGCGAGCATGGCCAGCGGGTTGGGCCGGTCCTCGTCGTTGCCCCCGCCGCCGAACATCCCGGCGAACATCAGCATCTGCGCGACCGAGGTGATGACGCCGGCGATCGCAGCCGCGACCGAGCCGGTGAGGATGTCGCGGTTGTAGACGTGCATGAGCTCGTGGCCGAGGACGCCGCGCAGCTCCCGCTCGTCGAGCAGCCCGAGGATGCCCTCGGTGCAGCAGACGGCGGCGTGCTCGGGGTTGCGGCCGGTCGCGAACGCGTTGGGCGCCGCGGTGGGGCTGATGTAGAGCTTGGGCATCGGCTTGCCGGCGCCGGTCGAGAGCTCGCGGACGATGCGGTACATCGCCGGCGCCTGCGCCTCGCTCACGGGGTAGGCGTGCATGGCCCTGATGGCCAGCTTGTCGGAGTTCCAGTAGCCGTACGCCGTCATGCCGACGCCGAGCAGCCCGAACAGCCAGATGTAGCGGCCGCCGCTGATGACCGACCCCATGGCCAGGAGCAGGGCGAAGATCGCGCCGAAGAGCGCAGCGGTCTTGAGCCCGTTGAAGTGGTTGTGCATGCCTGGGTCAACGCCGGCTCGAGGCGCGGCGTTCCCACCTACTCCAGCAGCCCGAGCAGCAGCTGGGGCAGCACGCTGGTCGCCACGAGCAGACCTCCGCTGAGCACCAGCGCGACGAGGACCGGGCGCGCCACCCGGCCGCCCAGCAGGCCAGCGCCCGGAGCCTCCCCCCCTGCCTGCGGCTGAGCGGCCTCGACGCCCTCCTGGGCCACCGGGTCGCGCAGCAGCACCGCGAACCAGCGCAGGTAGACGGCGATGCCGACCACCGCGTTGGCGACGGCGACCAGTGCCAGCAGCCACTGTCCCTCCGCCACGACCGGGCGCAGGGCGAGCACCTTGGCCACCAGGCCCAGGACGCCGGGCGGCAGCCCCGCCAGCGACAGCAGGGCCAGGCCGAGCGCACCACCCAGCAGCGGCCGCGAGCGCAGCAGCCCGGTGGACGCCGCGAGCGTGCGCGGCGCACCCCCGACGGCAAGGACGTGGACCACGACGAAGGCGACGAGGGTGGCCACGACGTAGGCGAGCAGGTAGGCGCCCGAGGCCGCGGTGGAGCCGGGCGAGGCCGCGGACAGCGGGAGCACGACCCACCCCGCCTGGGCCACGGTCGACCAGGCCAGCAGCCGCACCGGGTCGTCCTGGGCGAGGGCGAGCAGGTTGCCGACCGTCATCGTCACGGCGGCCACGACCCCCACGGCCACGAGGACGGGGGCGCCGGCGAGCACGAGCGGCTGCAGGACGACGACGAGGGCCGCGAGCGCCGCGATCTTGGAGGTGGCGGCGAGGAACGCCGCGACGGCCTCACTGCCCCCTGCATACGCCTGGGGCGTCCACACGTGGAAGGGCACCAGGGACAGCTTGAAGCCGACGCCGGCCAGCAGCAGGAGGACCCCGAGCAGCAGCACGGCCCGGCGCTCGGGGTCGTCGAGGGCGGCGGACACCGCCTCGGGGGCGAACACCGCCTGGCCCGTGGCCAGCAGCCAGAGGGCCGCGCCGAGGACGACGAGGGCGAACGAGACCAGCGACGTCGTCAGCAGCGCCAGCGCGCCGCGCCCCGCCTCGGCCGTGCCGCGCAGGGCCACCAGGGCGATGACCGGGAGGGTCGCGAGCTCGAGGCACACCAGCCAGGACCCGAGGTCGTGCGCAGCAGCGACGCCGGAGGCACCGGCGGTGGCGGCGAGGACGAGGGCGACGAGGACCGCGGGCCCCCCGCGCAGCGACGCCCGCCGGTCGGGCCAGAGCAGCAGGAGGACGACGAGCGCGGAGGCCAGCGCCCCGAGCTGCAGGGCGGCCGCGACCGGTCCCACCTCGTAGAGGCACGCGGCGGCACGACCGGACAGGCACAACGTCCGCACCGGCGCACCGGTCGACGACACCGCCCCGGGAAGTGCGACAGCGAGCCCGACGACCAGGGCGGCGAGGCCAAGGGCGTGGTGAACCCGCACGAGACGAGGCGCTGCGGCGTCCACGACGAGGACCACCACGGCCCCGAGTGCGGGCGCGAGCACCGGTCCCAGAGCCACCCAGTCGAGGGTCGCCACGGCGCTCACCGGGCTGCCCCGACGAGCAGGGAGACCGTGTCGTGGGTCAGCGCCAGCAGCGGGCCGGGCACCACGCCGAGCGCCACGACGGCGACGAGCAGGACCACCACGACGTCCCACTCGGTGTCGCGGCTGTCCTGGATCGCCGGGGTGCGGCGCTCCCCCGCCCAGATGGTCCGCAGCACCCGCAGGGCGTACGCAGCGGCGAGCACCGTCCCGAGCGCTGCGACCACCGCGAGGGTGCGGAACAACGCCAGGGGGCGGTCGGGCGCCGGCGACCACGCGGAGTACACGCTGAGGAACTCACCCCAGAAGCCGGCGAGGCCCGGCAGCCCGAGGGAGGCGGCGAAGCCAACGACGAGCGCGAACCCCAGCCGCGGCGCGACCTCGCGCAGCGCTGCCCGGGCCGTCTCGAGGTCGGCGCCACCCCAACGCTCCTTGAGGCCGCCGACGACGACGAAGAGCAGGGCCGAGATGACGCCGTGGGCGACGTTGGCGAACAGGGCCGCCTGCAGGCCGGTGCGGGTGCCGCTGGCGAGGCCGATGGCGACGAAGCCCATGTGGGCGACCGAGGAGTAGGCGACGAGCCGCTTGAGGTCGCGCTCGACGAGGCAGGCGAGCCCTCCCCAGACGATGCCGACGGCGCCGAGCACGCCGAGCACGGGCGCGACGCGGGCGAACCCGTCCGGCACGGTGGCCAGCGGCAGCCGGACCAGGCCGTAGGTGCCCATCTTGAGCAGCACGGCGGCGAGGAGCACCGACCCGGCTGTCGGGGCGGTCGTGTGGGCGGGCGGAAGCCATGTGTGCAGGGGGAAGACCGGCACCTTGACCGCGAGGCCGGCCACGAGCAGGGCAGCCACCACCAGCTGGGTGGACGCCGGGATGCCGCGGCCGCCGGCCTCGGCCATCGCAGTCAGGTCGGAGGTGCCGGCCGCCGCGACGAGCGCGAGGATCCCCACGAGCATCAGGGTCGAGCCGAACGCGGTGTAGAGGACGAAGCGGCCCCCGGCGTCGGCGCGGACGGCTGGACGGTGGGCGTCGCCGAAGCGCGTGATGAGCACCCACATCGGCACCAGGACGACCTCGAACGAGACGAAGAAGAGCAGCGCGTCGCGGGCGAGGAACGTGGCCAGCGCCCCGAGCTCGACGAGCAGGAGGCAGGCGTGGAAGGCGGCGCTGGTGCCGCCGACCGGGGGGCGGTCGCGCGTGTGCAGCACCACGACGACGCCGAGGACGGCGGTGAGCAGCAGCAGCGGTGCGCTGATGCCGTCGACTGCCAGGTGCCACCGCAGGCCGAGCGAGGGCACCCACGCCCGGTCGACCTCGGGGCGCAGCACCACCGCCAGCACCACCGCTGCGAGGCTGAGGACGGCCGCGGCGGCTGACAGGAGGTTGACCGCACGGTGGCTGAGGCCGCGACCGGCCGTGAGCAGCCAGGTGGCCACGGCGGCCGGCACCAGCAGCGCGACGAGCGTCACCACAGCGCCACCCCCGCGAGCGCCACGGCCACCGCGCCGGCGACGACCCAGGCGAGGCCGGTGGCAGCGCGCTCGGCCCGGTGCGCCCGGTCGCCACCGCGCCCCGCCATGGCGGCGCCGACCGCGGCACCGCGGACGTAGGCGTCGACGACCTCGCGGTCGAGGAAGACGACGAGCCGGGCCAGGGCGAGCACGGGAGTCGCGACCAGCGCGACGTAGAGACGGTCCACGCCGAAGCCCTCGTCGAACCGGCGCACCCGCGGGCCGACGAGCCGCACGGCCGGGTCGGCCCCTCGGGCGTGGCGGCGGACGAGCAGCCCGGTGCCGACGACCAGCAGCACGCTGACGACCGCCAGGAGCCAGCCGATGTGGCCGCCGAGGTCGACGAGGGGGGTCAGCACCACGACTCCCCCCACGACGGTGAGGACCGCGAGGACCGCCACCGCCGACCGCACGGCCGGGGTCGCGGTGTCGCCCTCGTGGCGCTCGGCGTGGAAGGCCGTGACGTCGTCGAGGACGAGCCAGGCGCGCATGCAGTAGGCGGCGGTGAGGACCACGGTGACGAGCCCTGCCACCAGCACCAGCCACGCCCGGGCGACTCCCTGCGAGGCGCCGGCCTCCGCCGCCGCGAGGACGTGCTCCTTGGAGACGAAGCCGACGAGCGGGGGCACCCCGGCGAGCGACAGCAGGCCGACGAACATCGCGGGACGCACGAGCAGGTGTCCGCGCAGGCCGCCGCGCATGGTCGCCGCCGCGGTGCCGCCGACGGTGACGCTGAGCCACCCGATCGCGAGGAACAGCAACGCCTTGAAGAACGCGTGCGAGTAGAGGTGCAGCACGCCCGCGCCCGGCCCCTCCTGCGCCGGGGCGACCGCGATCGCCGAGAGCATCAGCGCGACCTGGCTGAGGGTGGAGTAGGCGAGCAGCCGCTTCAGGTCGCCCTGCCCGAAGGCCAGCACCGCGGCGTACACCATCGTCACGGCGGTGCTCACCGCGAGCAGCCAGCGGGCGCCGTCGGCCGCGGCGAGGACGTCGAAGAGCTGGGCCAGCACGAAGGTGCCGGCCGCGACCATGGTCGCCGCGTGGATGAGTGCCGAGGCGGGGGTCGGGCCCTCCATCGCGTCGGGCAGCCAGTCGTGGAAGGGCACCATGCCGGACTTGCCGAGGACGCCGATGACGAGCAGCACCATGGCCGTCGTGCGCAGCGCGCCGCTGGGTGCCGCGGCGCAGGCCGCGACCGCGGTGTCGGCACAGCCGGCCCCGTCACGGGCCGCCCACGTCGACAGCACCTGCCGGTATGCCGTGGAGCCGGCCCCCACGGCCAGGACCACCACACCGAGGACGAAGCCGACGTCGGCGAGCCGGGTGACGAGGAACGCCTTGACCGCGGCACGACGGGCGGACTCCTTGCGGCTCCAGTGGCCGATGAGCAGGAACGAGCACCAGCCCATCACCTCCCAGCCGACCAGCGTCAGGACGAGGTCGGCGGACTGGACGACGAGGAGCATGCCTGCGGTGAACAGGGAGACGGTGGCTGCGAAGGTGCCGTAGCGGTCGTCGTCGCGCAGGTACCACCCGGCGAAGGCCTGTACCGCCCACCCGACGACCGCCACGACGATGGCGATGAGGGCGGTGGCGGTCGTCGTCTGCAGCTGCAGCGGGATGCGCAGCTCACCGGCGTCCAGCGCGGGCAGGGTGCCCACCGCGGTCGAGGCCGAACCGCTGTGGACGCCTACCAGCTGCACCAGCGCGACGAGGACCGTCAGGGCGGAGGCACCCACCGCCAGCCCCCGAGCGGGCACGACCCGGCCGGCGTCGACGCGGGGGCGGGCGAGGAACAGTCCGAGCACTGCGGCCAGGGCGGGCAGGAGGACGACCAGCCTCGCGGCGGTGGCGCTCACGACCGGGGCTCGCTGAGGTCGACGTCGCCGCGCAACCGGAAGACGGCCAGCACGACGGCCAGGGCCACGCACACCTCCGCGGCGGCGATGGTGATGACGAAGAGGGTCAGCACGTTGCCCGCGGCCCAGCGGTCCCCCGCCGACGCCCCGACCGCGACGAGCAACAGGGTGGCGGCGTTGAGGACCAGCTCGACCCCGATGAGGACGAGCACGGCGTTGCGTCGGGCGAGCACGCCGTAGGTGCCCAGTCCGGCGAGGACGGCCGCGAGCAGGTAGGGGCCGGCGAGGTGGATCACGACGCGTCCCCCCGGGCTGTCCGCAGCTCCGCCTCGGCTCGGGCCGCCAAGTCGCGCACGTCGCCCGACCGGGCGCCCACCCTCGACACCGCCAGGGCGGCCACGAGCGCCGCGAGCAGCAGGAGCGAGAGCACCTCGAACGGCCACACCCACGTGCCGAACAGCTCGCGCGAGAGCACCGTGGTGTCGGTCTCGTGCCGGTCCACCGGGTGCGCCAGCGGCAGGAGGACGCTCGCGAGCAGGACGGTCACCCCGGCACCGAGGACGGCCGCGAGCGCGCGGTGCAGGCGGCTCGTGGAGATCTCCGCCCGGGGACCGATCGGGGCCCGGGTGAGCATGAGCGCGAAGAGGACCAGCACCACCACGGCCCCGACGTAGACGAGGACCTGCACCAGCGCGACGAGCTCGGCGCCGAGCACGAGGTAGCACCCGGCCACCGACCCCAGGCAGACCACCAGCCACAGGGCGGCGTGGACGACGTGGCGCGTCGTCACCGCGAGGAGCCCGCTGGCCGCGGCGACGAAGCCCACCGCCGCGAAGGCGAGGTCGAGCCCGGTCACGCCTCGCCCTCCGGGGCCGGGGTCACGCGGGTGGGCCGCGCCGGGCGGGCCGTGGGGGTCCGCGC
>NZ_JBFRFA010000021.1:0-62567 GCF_052114585.1 Pedococcus sp. 2YAF34 | reverse complement strand
TGGTCCCGGCGGGTGTGTCGGCGCGGTTGTTGCCCAAGACGTTGTTCGGTGAGCGGTTCGTGGACCTGGTGACCCCGCCTGCTGGTGCGGCAGGCGCCGCGGGGGCGGGTCGGGCGATCCGGGCGGGGGATGTGATCGGTCAGGACCGGTCGAGTGTGGCGATCGAGCTGGAGAAGGTGTTSGCGGACCTGTTGCCGTTGTTGCGGTCGGTGCGGCCGGAGAAGCTGTCGGCGACGTTGAACGCGTTGGCGTCGGCGTTGGAGGGTCGGGGGACCAGGTTGGGCAAGAACCTGGTGCTGGTGGATGCGTATTTCAAGGAGCTGAACCCGCGGGTGCCGGTGATCCAGGCGGACATCAGTGGGTTGGCTGACCTGGCGTCGACGTATGCGGTGGCGCGGTACGCGTCGCAGTACCCGTGCATGGCGGCGGCGTTGACGAACTGGGTGCCGCGGATCGATGAGGCGTTCCGGTCCGACCAGTTCCACATCACGGTCGAGGTGGCGCCGCAGCGGGCGGGGTACCGGCCGGGGGAGGAACCCCGATGGGGCGAGAGCCGCGGACCGACCTGCTACGGCCTGCCGGACTCGTACGGCAGCCAGGCCCACCCCAAGGGGCCAGTCCACTTCAGTGACGGCACCGCCGGCAGCGGGTCGAGCGCCGGCAGCGCCCTGCCCACCGCCTTCACCGGCGCCTCGGGCCTGGCCATCGGCAACGCCGACGCCGGCCTCGCCGGCACCGAGCAGGAGCAGCACGTCGTCGCCGCCCTGCTGTCGGACGACGGGTCAGCGGCCACGCCATCGGCCATCACCACCCTGCTCGCCGGACCCATGCTGCGCGGAACGGTGGTGAGCCAACAGTGAACATCACCCCACCCAGTTCTCCGCTCCTTCGTCGCTCCGATACTTGGCGAGGACCCCGATGAGCACCCGTTCCAGCCTCGTGAAGTTCATCGTGTTCGTCGTCGCGACCCTGCTGGCGACCGGCACGCTGGCGGCCACCATCGCCAACATCCAGTTCGGCGACAAGGCGACCTACACCGCGGTGTTCGACGACGTCACCGGGCTCGCCAACGGCCAGGAGGTGCGCATCGCCGGGGTCCGGGTCGGTGAGGTCACCGGCATCAAGGTCGCCCACGACCGCGTCCACGCCGACGTCGAGCTCAAGGTGCTGAAGACCAGCGTCCTCACCCAGGGCACCAAGGCGACCATCAAGTACCGCAACCTCGTCGGTGAGCGCTACATCGCCCTGACCCAGGAGTCCGGTGGTGCCCTGCCGCTCAAGGACGGTGCAACCATCGGGCTCGACCACACCCAGTCCGCCCTCGACCTCACCGTCCTGTTCAACGGGTTCAAGCCGCTGTTCGCCGCGCTGTCGCCCAAGGACGTCAACGAGCTGTCGGGCAACATCATCAGCGTCCTGCAGGGGGAGGGCGGCAACATCAACTCGCTGCTGGCCAAGACCGCGTCCCTGACCTCGACCCTGGCCGACCGCGACGAGGTCATCGGCCGCACGATCAGCAACCTCAACACCGTGCTCGGCACGGTCGACGAGCACGACGCAGCGCTCAAGGAGCTCATCGACCAGCTCCAGCGCTTCGTGTCCGGCCTCGCCGCCGATCGCGAGACCATCGGCGCCTCGCTGACCAACATCAACTCGCTCACGGCGCAGACCGCCGACCTGCTCGAGGTGACCCGACCGTCCATCAAGACGGACATCACCAACCTGCGCCAGCTCGCCACCGGCCTCAACAAGCCGTCCAACACGGCGACGTTCGAGAAGTTCCTCTCGACCTCGCCCGGCAAGATCGCGACCATCACCCGGACCGCGACCTACGGCTCCTGGTTCAACTTCTACCTCTGCGACTTCAGCGGCACCATCAAGCTGCCCGCCGGTCCGCCGGTGAAGCTGGACAAGCCCGGTGGCCTCAGCGCTGCGAGGTGCTCCTGATGGCCATCCCGTTCCGCGAGCGCAACCCCGTGCCGATCGGCGCGGCGGGCCTGCTGGTCATCGCCCTGCTGCTGGTGGTGGCGTTCAACATCCAGAGCATCCCGTTCATCGGTGGGGGCGACCACTACCGCGCCGCCTTCAGCGAGGCCGGCGGCCTGCTGAAGGGTGACGACGTCCGCATCGCCGGCGTCAAGGTCGGCAAGGTCGAGGGCGTCGACCTCGCCGGCGACCACGTCGTCGTCGACTTCAAGGTCACCGAGCCGGCGGCCTTCGGCACCCGGACCGGGGCCTCGGTGCGCATGAAGACCCTCCTGGGCCAGAAGTACCTCGCCCTCGAGCCCGGTGGCTCTGGCCAGCTGAAGGAGGGCAGCGAGATCCCGATCGACCGGACCGTGTCGTCCTACGACATCGTCAACGCCTTCAGCGACCTCGCGACGACGACCGAGCGCATCGACACCGGCCAGCTCGCCAAGTCGCTGACCACGCTCGCCACCGAGTTCAAGGACAGCCCGCAGGACGTGCGGGCCGCGCTCGACGGGCTGAGCCGCCTCTCGCGCACCATCGCCTCGCGCGACGCCGAGCTCAAGCGCCTGCTCGCCTCGGCCAACAGCGTCTCCGGCACGGTGGCGCAGCGCAACAAGGCCGTCGAGTCGATCATCAAGAACGCCGACCTGCTCCTCGTCGAGCTCGACAAGCGGCGCGAGGACATCCACACGCTGTTCGTCAACACCTCGAAGATGGCCCAGCAGATCACCGGCCTCGTCCGCGACAACCGGGCCGAGCTCAAGCCGGCCCTCGACCAGCTGACCAAGGTCCTCGCCGTCCTGCAGAAGCACGAGCAGGACCTCGGCGACACGATCGCCGCGATGGCGCCCTTCACCCGCCTGTTCGCCAACGTCCTGGGCAACGGCCGCTGGTTCGACACCTACATCCAGAACCTGACGACGCCCGTCGAACTGGGAGGCAACTGATGGCCCGCCTGCCCTCGCTGCCGCGCCTGCCCCACGTGGGCCTCGTACCCCGCCTCGTCGCCGCCCTCGCGGTGGTGGCGCTGGTGGCCGGCGCGTACGCGTTCTGGCCGCGTCACGAGACCGTACGGGTCACCGGCGAGTTCAGCCGGGCCGTCGGCCTCTTCCCGGGTTCGGACGTGCGCATCCTCGGGGTGCAGGTCGGCCAGGTGAAGCAGGTGACGCCCAAGGGCGACAAGGTCGAGGTGGTCTTCGAGTACGACCGCAAGTACAAGGTGCCCGCCGACGCCAAGGCGGCCGTCGTCGCGCCCTCGCTGGTGAGCGACCGCTACGTCCAGCTCTTCCCTGCATACACGGGCGGGCCGGTCATGAAGGACCGCGCGCAGATCGGGCTCGACCGCACGGCGGTGCCCGTCGAGCTGGACCGCATCTCCTCGAGCCTGGACGACCTGCTGGTCGCCCTCGGGCCCACCGGGGCCAACAAGGAGGGCGCCTTCGCCCAGGCCCTCGACACGGGGGCGAAGAACCTCGACGGCCAGGGGCAGAAGATCCACGACACCAACCGCGACCTCAGCAAGGCCCTCGAGACCCTGTCCGGCGGCCGCGACGACCTGTTCGGGACGGTGAAGAACCTGCAGACGTTCACGACGATGCTGGCCACCAACGACCAGCAGGTACGCCGCCTCAACAGCGACCTCGCGAGCGTCTCGACCCAGCTCGACGCCGAGCGCGGCGACCTGGCCGCAGCGCTGAAGAACCTCGCCGTGGCGCTCAGCGAGGTCAGCTCCTTCGTCCACGACAACCGCGCCGGCCTCACCACCAACCTGCAGCAGCTGGCGTCGGTGACCGGCACGGTGGCCAAGCAGCGTGACGCCCTCGCCGAGACGCTGACCAACGCGCCCGTCGCGATCAGCAACCTGCAGAACGCCTACAACCCCAAGTCGGGCACCCTCGACACCCGGGCGAACATCAACGAGAACCTCAAGCTCCAGACGCTGCTGTGCAACCTCATCACGGCGAGCGGGCAGCCCGCGAGCGTCTGCAAGACCGTGGCCGGGGTGCTCAAGCCGGTGACCGACCTGCTCGACACCCTCAAGGGCGCCGGGGTGAAGCTGCCGCTCGACCTGCTCAGCGCCATACCCCGCTCGGAAGGTGGCACCGGCCCCGAGCCCGGCGCGGCCGCGGCCGGCGGCGCGCCGACCACCACCGTGCAGATGCGCGGGGCCGACCCCACCCTCGGTGGGCTGCTCGGGGGAGGGCGATGACCATGCGGACCACCGAGCCCACGGAGCCGCGCGCCACCCGTACGCCGCGGTGCCGCCTGGCCGTCGCCGGCCTCGCCGCAGCCGCGGTGCTGGTCACCAGCGGCTGCCAGGGGGCGTTCGACCTCCCGCTGCCCGGGGGCGCCGCGCAGCACGGCGACGTCATGCGGGTCACGGCGGAGTTCGCCGACGTCCTCGACCTGGTGCCCCAGTCCTCGGTGAAGGTCGACCAGGTCACCGTCGGGTCGGTCGAGAAGATCGAGCTCAACGGCTGGACGGCCAGGGTGACGCTGCGGCTGCCCCGCGACGTCAAGCTGCCCGACAACGCCGTGGCCGAGCTCAAGCAGACCTCGCTCCTCGGGGAGAAGTACGTCGAGCTCGGGCCTCCCACGACCGGCAAGCCCGAGGGCTCGCTCGGCGACGGCGACAACATCCCGCTCGACCGCACGGGCCGCAACCCCGAGGTCGAGGAGGTCCTCAGCGCCATGTCGCTGCTCCTCAACGGCGGAGGCGTCGCCCAGCTCAAGACGATCGAGACCGAGCTCAACAACGCCCTGAGCGGCAACCAGACGCAGGTCCGCGACCTCATCAAGCAGCTCGACACCTTCGTCGGCGGGCTCGACCAGCAGAAGTCCGAGATCGTCCGGGCGATCGACAACATCGACAAGCTGGCATCCAAGCTCGCCGCGCAGAAGGACGACCTCGCCCGCGCGGTCGAGGCGCTCCCCGGCGGCCTCAAGGTCCTGGCCGACCAGCGCAAGCAGCTGGTCCAGATGCTCGCGGCGCTGAGCCGCCTCGGGGCCGTCGGCACCGACGTCATCCGGCAGAGCAAGGACGACACCGCGGCCAACCTCAAGTCGCTCGCGCCGATCCTGGCGCAGCTGACCAAGGCCGGCGACGACCTGCCCAAGTCGCTGCAGCTCCTGCTCACCTACCCCTTCCCCGACAGCGCGACCGGCGCGATCAAGGGCGACTACACCAACCTGTCGGCCGACATCGACCTCAACCTGGTCAACCTCGCGGGCAACCTCGGACTGCCGACGGCGCCCCCCACCGGGCTCCCGACAGGCCTGCCGACCGGGCTCCCCACCGGGCCGCTGCCGTCCCTCCCGCTGCCGACGGGCTCGCTTCCCGACCTGCCCGGGCTGCCCGGCCTCCCGACCGGGTCCTCGACCTCCTCGAGGACCTCGACCACCTGCACGGGGCTGCTCTGCCCACTGGGCTCCTCCCAGCAGTCGCCGCAGTCGGGGTCGGCACAGACCTCGGGCTCCGACGGCTCGTGGCGCTCGCTCTACGGAGGTGGCTCGTGATCCGCCGCTCGGTGAAGGTCCAGCTCTTCGCCTTCATGCTCATCACCCTGCTGACCGTCTCGGTGCTCTCGGCCCGCTACGTCGGGCTCTACGACCGGGTCGTAAGCGGCCAGTACCGCGTCTCCGCCGACTTCGCCCAGTCCGGCGGCATCTTCGTCGGCTCCGAGGTCTCCTACCGTGGCGTCACCGTGGGTCGGGTCGACCGCCTGCGGTTGTCCAAGGACGGGGTCGTCGTCGAGGCGAAGATCAAGCGAGGGGTGAAGATCCCCAAGGACACCAAGGTCGTGGTGGAGAACCGCTCGGCGGTGGGGGAGCAGTACCTCGACTTCCAGCCCCGCAGCGACCGCGGGCCCGACCTCGCCGACGGCGACAGCATCCCGCGCAAGGACACCGGCTACCCCCTGCGCGTCGACACGCTCCTCCTCGACCTCGACCAGACCGTCAACTCGGTCGACCGCGGCGACCTGGCCACCGTGGTCGACGAGCTGGGCACCGGCTTCGCCGACGGCGGGCAGGACCTCCAGCGCCTCATCGACAGCGGCGACGCCCTCACCAAGGCCGCCACCGAGGCGCTGCCGCAGACCGAGAAGCTCATCGACGACGGCCGGATCGTGCTGGACACCCAGCGCGACACGTCGGGGCAGATCAAGGTGTTCGCCAAGAACTTCAAGGAGCTGTCGCAGACGCTCAAGACGTCCGACGGCGACCTGCGCCTGGTGCTGGACAGGGGAGCGGTCGCCTCGGGCGAGCTCGAGGCCCTGATCCGCGACAACAAGGGCAACCTCGCGGCCCTGCTGGCCAACCTCATCACGATCGGCCAGGTGACCACGTCGCGGCTCGACGGCATCCAGCAGCTGCTGGTCACCTACCCCGACGTCGTCGCCGGTGGCTACACGGTGGTCCCGGGGGACGGGACGGCCCACTTCGGGCTGGCCCTGGCCCAGGCCCCGCCCGTCTGCACCCAGGGTTACGGCGGCACGAAGCGGACCAACCCCAAGACCACGACCAACCTGCCCCCGGTCAACACCTCCGCCCGGTGCACCGCGCCCCGCGGCTCGGGGACCACCGTCCGAGGCGCCCAGAACGCCCCCGGCCCCTCGGGCGGCTCGAGCACGAACTCCACCCTGCCGCTCGCTTTCGGCGACCAGCCCGTATCCCCGGGCATGGCTGCCTCGTTGGGCATGACAACGCCACAGGTGTCGGTCCCCGTCCCCCCGTCTGGGGGTGACGGCAGCGATCCCTCGTGGTTGTGGATCATGAAGGAGGCTGCTCGATGAGCACGATCACCACCCACGCCGGGAGGGCGGTGAAGGCCGGACGCGCCCGCCCGGGCGCGGCTGCCGACACGACACAGCACGAGCTGCAGGACGGTACGGCGCCCGCCGCACCCTCGCGGGTCGGCGTCGCCCGCATCACGCCCCGCCTCGTCTGGGCGTTGGTGGTCCTCGCCCTCGCCGCGTCCGTCGCGCTGGGGGCCACGCGCGGTCGCGACTGGTACTCAGCCCGCCAGACCCAGCAGGCCCACTCCGCCGCGGTGGCCGCCGCCAGGCAGCTGGCCATCAACTTCGTCAGCGTCGACTACACCAAGGTCGACGCCGACACCGCCCGAGTCCGCGCAGGCGCCACGGGGCAGTTCCTCAAGAGCTACTCGACCTCCGTCGAGGAGCTGAAGAAGGTCCTCGTCGCCAACAAGACGGTGTCCACCGTCCAGCGCACCGAGGCGGCGCTCGTCTCGGGCGACCGCGACTCGGCGGTGGCGCTGGTGGGCGTCGTCGCCCCCACGAAGAACACCGCCGTCCCGGCGGGGGAGACCAAGACCTACCGGATGCGCCTGGAGCTGCGTCGGGTCGGCGAGGCATGGAAGGTGGAGAACCTTGAGTTCGTCGGCTGACACCCCCCGTCCCCGTCCCAGGGTGGCCGGTCACCGGGCCCGCGCCCGCGCGGCGGAGCCCGTCCACCGCACCTCAGAGCCCGCGCCGGTCACCGCGACCGCGCCCGTCGTCGAGCCGGCCGCCCAACCGGTCGTCGAGCCGGTTGTCGAGCCCAGGGCCGAGGTCGGCGAGCCCGGCGCCGAGGTCGCGGGGTCCCCGGCCCGCACCCGGGTCGGCCGACGCCGGTGGGCAGTTCCCCTCGTGGCCCTCGTGGCCAGCCTTGCGGTGCTGGGCACGGTCCTCGGCGTCAGCCTGCGCGACTCCGGGCAGGAGGCCTCGGTCGAGCGCGCCGCCTCCAGCCAGGCGCGCACCTCGATCGAGCAGATGCTCAGCTACAACTACAAGACCATCGACGCCCAGTCGGCGCAGATCGAGGGCCTGCTGACGGGGGCCTTCAAGGGCGAGTTCACCGCCGCCATGGACAAGCAGATCAAGCCGCTGGCCGTGAAGAACCAGACGGTCGTGCAGGCCCGGGTGTCCGACATCGGGGTCATGAGCTCCACGCCGACCACGGTCAAGGTGATGGCCTTCGTCAACCAGGCTCGCGTCGGCAGCGACCAGAAGGACCCCGTTGTCGACCAGAACCGGGTCCTGGCGACCATGTCCAAGGTCGGCGACCGGTGGCTGGTGAGCCGCGTCGACGCCTTCTGAGCGCCCTCCCGCACCGACGCTGACCTGCGGCGACGTCCCTCCCGGGACGTCGCCGCAGGCGTCTGCACCCACCGTTCGGCCCCCCACCCGTGTGGCGCCCTTGACGTGTGGGCGCCGGGGCGTCATCCTCGTCTGCGTCGCACCCGCCCCTTGTGGGGGCGAGACCCCCGTCAAGGCGTTGGATCTTCCCGCTGGACACGGTTGGACGAGGCTGCCCTTCTACTGTATGCTCATCCTTTGCGCTGCCCTCTTTCGTCGACCCCGCCCCAGACACCAGCCCTTCGTCGTGCCCTCCGGCACGAATTCGTGGCCAGGACCGTGACGGAGCCGTGATGGCGGCTGGCGCTACTTCGGTTTCGAACCATCAGTTTTAAGACAGGCCCGTGGAAGGACCCCTCCTTGGCTGCCTCGCGCAACGCGACTCAGACTGTGTCCACCGCACGGACGGCTTCCGGCCGTCTGTCGTTCGCGAAGATCCGCGAACCCCTCGAGGTCCCCGACCTCCTGGCGCTGCAAACGGAAAGCTTCGACTGGCTGCTCGGTAACGAGCGCTGGCAGGCCCGTGTCGCAGAGGCCAAGGCCGCGGGTCGGGGGGATGTGCCGGATCGCTCCGGCCTCGAGGAGATCTTCGAGGAAATCTCACCGATCGAGGACTTCAGCGGCTCCATGTCGCTGTCGTTCCGTGACCACCGCTTCGAAGAGGTCAAGTACTCCATCGAGGACTGCAAGGAGCGCGACCAGACCTACTCCGCGCCCCTGTTCGTGACCGCGGAGTTCATGAACACCACGACGGGCGAGATCAAGAGCCAGACCGTGTTCATGGGCGACTTCCCGCTCATGACCGAGCGTGGCACCTTCGTCATCAACGGCACCGAGCGCGTCGTCGTCTCCCAGCTCGTCCGCAGCCCGGGCGTCTACTTCGAGCGCACGCCCGACAAGACCTCCGACAAGGACGTCTACACGGCGAAGGTCATCCCCAGCCGCGGTGCCTGGCTCGAGTTCGAGATCGACAAGCGCGACATGGTCGGCGTCCGCGTCGACCGCAAGCGCAAGCAGTCGGTCACGGTGCTGCTCAAGGCCCTCGGCATGTCCGAGGCCGACATCCTCGAGGAGTTCGGCGACTACGAGTCGATGCGCCTCACCCTGGAGAAGGACCACACGGCCGGCCAGGACGACGCGCTGCTCGACATCTACCGCAAGCTGCGCCCGGGCGAACCGCCGACCCGTGAGGCCGCCCAAACCCTGCTGGACAACCTCTACTTCAACCCCAAGCGCTACGACCTCGCCAAGGTCGGCCGCTACAAGATCGACCGCAAGCTGGGCGTCGCCGCCGAGCTCGGCGACTCGGTCCTGTCGGTCGACGACGTGGTGGCCACGATCAAGTACATCGTCGCCCTGCACGCCGGTGAGACCACGCTCAAGGGCAAGAACGGCGAGGACGTCGTGGTCGAGGTCGACGACATCGACCACTTCGGCAACCGTCGACTCCGCAACGTCGGCGAGCTCATCCAGAACCAGGTCCGCACCGGCCTGTCCCGCATGGAGCGCGTCGTCCGCGAGCGCATGACCACGCAGGACGTCGAGGCGATCACGCCGCAGACCCTGATCAACATCCGCCCCGTGGTGGCCTCGATCAAGGAGTTCTTCGGCACCTCCCAGCTGTCGCAGTTCATGGACCAGAACAACCCGCTCGCGGGCCTGACGCACAAGCGGCGTCTGTCGGCCCTCGGCCCGGGTGGTCTCTCCCGTGACCGCGCCGGCATGGAGGTCCGTGACGTCCACCCGTCGCACTACGGCCGCATGTGCCCGATCGAGACCCCTGAGGGCCCGAACATCGGCCTCATCGGCTCGCTGGCTTCCTACGGGCGGATCAACGCGTTCGGCTTCATCGAGACCCCCTACCGCAAGGTGGTCAAGGGTCGCGTCACCGACGACATCCAGTACCTGTCCGCCGACGAGGAGGACCGCCACGTCATCGCGCAGGCCAACGCCGTCATCGACGCCGAGGGCAACTTCACCGACGAGCGCGTCCTGGTCCGCACCAAGGGCGGCGAGGTCGACTACATCCCGGGTGAGGACGTCGACTTCATCGACGTCTCGGCCCGCCAGATGGTGTCCGCCGCGACCGCGCTGATCCCGTTCCTCGAGCACGACGACGCCAACCGTGCGCTCATGGGCTCCAACATGCAGCGCCAGGCGGTGCCGCTGGTCAAGTCCGAGGCTCCGCTGGTCGGCACCGGCATGGAGTACCGCGCCGCCCTCGACTCGGGCGACGTCGTCCGAGCCGAGGCCGCTGGTGTGGTCACCGAGGTCTCCGCCGACCTCGTCACCGTCGCCGGTGACGACGGCACCAGCCGCACCTACCGGATCGCGAAGTTCGCGCGCTCCAACCAGGGCACCTCCTACAACCAGGTCGTCGTGGTCAACGAGGGCGACCGGGTCGAGGCCGGCGGCGTCATCGCCGACGGTCCCGCGACCGACGGTGGCGAGATGGCGCTCGGGCGCAACCTGCTCGTGGCGTTCATGCCGTGGGAGGGCCACAACTACGAGGACGCGATCATCCTCAGCCAGCGCCTGGTGCAGGACGACGTCCTCTCCTCGATCCACATCGAGGAGCACGAGGTCGACGCCCGCGACACCAAGCTCGGGCCGGAGGAGATCACCCGGGACATCCCGAACGTCTCAGAGGAGGTCCTCGCCGACCTCGACGAGCGCGGCATCATTCGCATCGGCGCCGAGGTCCGCGACGGCGACCTGCTCGTCGGCAAGGTCACGCCCAAGGGTGAGACCGAGCTGACGCCGGAGGAGCGCCTGCTGCGCGCCATCTTCGGTGAGAAGGCCCGCGAGGTCCGCGACACGTCCCTGAAGGTGCCCCACGGCGAGACCGGCACGGTCATCGGCGTCAAGGTGTTCGACAAGGACGAGGGCGACGACCTGCCCCCGGGTGTCAACCAGCTGGTGCGCGTCTACGTCGCCAACAAGCGCAAGATCACCGATGGTGACAAGCTCGCCGGCCGTCACGGCAACAAGGGCGTCATCTCCAAGATCCTGCCCGTCGAGGACATGCCGTTCCTCGAGGACGGCACCCCCGTGGACGTCGTGCTCAACCCGCTCGGTGTCCCCGGTCGTATGAACGTCGGCCAGATCCTCGAGCTGCACCTCGGCTGGGCCGCCTCGCGCGGCTGGGAGATCGCCGGCAACCCGGACTGGGCCAAGCTCATCCCGGAGGACGCGCGCCAGGCCCCGGCCGGCACCCGCGTCGCCTCGCCGGTGTTCGACGGTGTGCGTGAGGACGAGATCGTCGGTCTGCTCGACTCGACGACCAAGACCCGCGACGACGTGCGCCTCATCGACGGCTCCGGCAAGTCCCGGCTCTTCGACGGCCGCTCCGGCGAGCCGTTCCCCGAGCCGGTGTCGGTGGGTTACATGTACATCCTCAAGCTGCACCACCTCGTGGACGACAAGATCCACGCCCGCAGCACCGGCCCGTACTCCATGATCACGCAGCAGCCGCTGGGTGGTAAGGCGCAGTTCGGTGGCCAGCGCTTCGGTGAGATGGAGGTGTGGGCCCTCGAGGCCTACGGCGCGGCCTACGCGCTGCAGGAGCTCCTGACGATCAAGTCCGACGACGTGCAGGGTCGCGTCAAGGTCTACGAGGCGATCGTCAAGGGCGACAACATCCCAGAGCCCGGCATCCCCGAGTCCTTCAAGGTGCTCATCAAGGAGATGCAGTCGCTGTGCCTCAACGTCGAGGTGCTCAGCAGTGACGGCACCTCCATCGAGCTGAAGGAGTCCGACGAGGACGTCTTCCGCGCGGCGGAGGAGCTCGGCATCGACCTGTCCCGGCGCGAGCCCAGTTCGGTCGAAGAGGTCTAGGGCGTCGGTGTGCCGCGCCCGCACCCCGGTGCCGCGCGGCACACCGCCCCTCCTCCCGACCCACCCCCAGACTTAACAAGAGACACGAGAGAAGGAACCACGTGCTCGACGTCAACTTCTTTGACGAACTGCGCATCGGCCTGGCCACGGCGGAGGACATCCGCCAGTGGAGCCACGGTGAGGTGAAGAAGCCGGAGACCATCAACTACCGCACGCTCAAGCCCGAGAAGGAGGGCCTGTTCTGCGAGCGCATCTTCGGCCCCACCCGGGACTGGGAGTGCAACTGCGGCAAGTACAAGCGCGTCCGCTTCAAGGGCATCATCTGTGAGCGCTGTGGTGTCGAGGTCACGCGCGCCAAGGTGCGTCGTGAGCGGATGGGCCACATCGAGCTCGCCGCCCCCGTCACCCACATCTGGTACTTCAAGGGCGTCCCGTCGCGCCTGGGCTACCTGCTCGACCTCGCCCCGAAGGACCTCGAGAAGGTCATCTACTTCGCGGCCTACATGATCACCTCGGTCGACGAGGAGCAGCGCCACAAGGACCTGCCCTCGCTCGAGGCCCAGATCGAGGTCGAGAAGAAGGAGTTCGAGAACCGTCGCGACTCCGAGATCGAGGCCCGGGCCAAGCGCCTGGAGTCCGACATCGCCGAGCTCGAGGCCGAGGGTGCCAAGGCCGACGCGCGCCGCAAGGTCCGCGAGTCCGCCGAGCGCGAGATGAACCAGATCCGCAAGCGTGCGGACCAGCAGATCGAGCGCATCGACCAGGTCTGGGACCGGTTCAAGAACCTCAAGGTCCAGGACCTCGAGGGCGACGAGATCCTCTACCGCGAGATGCGTGACCGTTTCGGCCTCTACTTCGAGGGCGGCATGGGCGCCGCGGCGATCCAGAAGCGCCTGCAGGACTTCGACCTCGAGGCCGAGGCCGAGCTGCTGCGCGAGATCATCGCCACGGGCAAGGGCCAGAAGAAGACCCGCGCCCTCAAGCGCCTCAAGGTCGTCACCGCGTTCCAGGCCACGACCAACAAGCCGGCCGGCATGGTGCTCGACGCCGTCCCGGTCATCCCGCCGGACCTGCGCCCGATGGTGCAGCTCGACGGTGGCCGGTTCGCGACCTCGGACCTCAACGACCTCTACCGTCGCGTGATCAACCGCAACAACCGGCTCAAGCGCCTGCTCGACCTCGGTGCGCCGGAGATCATCGTCAACAACGAGAAGCGCATGCTCCAGGAGGCCGTCGACAGCCTCTTCGACAACGGCCGTCGTGGTCGCCCGGTCACGGGCCCCGGCAACCGTCCGCTCAAGTCGCTGTCCGACATGCTCAAGGGCAAGCAGGGCCGGTTCCGCCAGAACCTGCTCGGCAAGCGCGTCGACTACTCCGGCCGCTCGGTCATCGTCGTCGGCCCGCAGCTCAAGCTGCACCAGTGCGGCCTGCCCAAGCAGATGGCGCTGGAGCTCTTCAAGCCGTTCGTGATGAAGCGCCTGGTCGACCTCGACCACGCGCAGAACATCAAGTCGGCCAAGCGCATGGTCGAGCGTGCCCGTCCGGTCGTGTGGGACGTCCTCGAAGAGGTCATCACCGAGCACCCCGTGCTGCTCAACCGCGCACCCACGCTGCACCGCCTCGGCATCCAGGCCTTCGAGCCGCAGCTCGTCGAGGGCAAGGCCATCCAGATCCACCCGCTCGTCTGCTCGGCCTTCAACGCCGACTTCGACGGTGACCAGATGGCCGTGCACGTGCCCCTGAGCACCGAGGCGCAGGCCGAGGCCCGCATCCTCATGCTCTCGAGCAACAACATCCTCAAGCCGGCTGACGGCCGTCCCGTGACCATGCCCACCCAGGACATGATCATCGGCCTGTTCCACCTCACCTCCGAGGTGGAGGACGGTCGGGGCACCGGTCGCGCGTTCTCCTCGGTCGCCGAGGCCCGCATGGCCTTCGACGCCGGCAAGCTCGAGCTGGGCAGCAAGATCAAGATCCGCCTGCTCGACGTCGTCCCGATCCCGGGCACCGAGCTGCCCGAGGGTGTCGAGGTCAACGAGCTGGGCCAGGTGCCCTCGCTCACCGTCGAGACCACGCTGGGCCGGGCGCTGTTCAACCAGACGCTGCCGGTGGACTACCCGTTCGTCGACGCCCCCGTCGACAAGAAGCGGCTGTCCACGATCGTCAACGACCTGGCCGAGCGCTACAGCAAGGTGCAGGTGGCGGCGAGCCTCGACGCGCTCAAGGAGTACGGCTTCCACTGGGCGACCCGCTCGGGCACCACGGTCGCCATCTCCGACGTTGTGACCCCGCCGCGCAAGCTCGAGATCCTCGAGGGCTACGAGACCAAGGCCACCAAGGTCCAGGTCCAGTACGAGCGAGGCCTGATCACCGACGACGAGCGTCGCCAGGAGCTCATCGAGATCTGGACCCAGGCCACCAACGAGGTCGCCAAGGAGATGGAGGCCAACCTCCCGAAGACCAACACCATCTACAAGATGGTCTCCTCGGGTGCGCGTGGTAACTGGATGCAGCTGCGCCAGATCGCCGGTATGCGTGGCCTGGTGTCCAACCCGAAGGGCGACATCATCCCGCGTCCGATCCGCGCGAACTTCCGCGAGGGTCTGTCGGTGCTCGAGTTCTTCATCTCCACGCACGGTTCGCGCAAGGGTCTTGCCGACACCGCGCTGCGTACCGCCGACTCGGGTTACCTGACCCGTCGCCTGGTGGACGTGTCGCAGGACGTCATCATCCGCGAGGACGACTGCGGGACCGACCGCGGCCTGACCATGCCGATCGCCCAGCGCACCAGCGCCGGCGCGCTCGTCGAGCACGACGACGTGGAGACCTCGGTCTACGCCCGCACGCTCGCCGCCGACGTCGAGAAGGACGGCTCCGTCCTCGCCGAGGCCGGCATCGACCTCGGTGACGTGGTCATCGACGCCCTCGTCGCCGCAGGCGTCGAGGAGGTCAAGGTCCGCTCGGTGCTCACCTGTGAGTCCCACGTCGGCACCTGCGCCGCCTGCTACGGCCGTTCGCTGGCCACCGGCAAGCTCGTCGACATCGGTGAGGCGGTCGGCATCATCGCCGCCCAGTCCATCGGTGAGCCCGGCACCCAGCTGACGATGCGTACCTTCCACACCGGTGGTGTGGCCGGTGACGACATCACCCAGGGTCTGCCGCGTGTCGTCGAGCTCTTCGAGGCCCGTACCCCGAAGGGTGTCTCCCCGATCGCCGAGGCCTCCGGCCGCGTCACGATCGAGGACACCGACAAGACGCGTCGCCTCATGCTGACGCCGGACGACGGCTCCGAGGAGCACGCCTACCCGGTGAGCAAGCGTGCGCGCCTGCTCGTCCAGGACGGCGAGCACGTCGAGGTCGGCCACCAGCTGACGGTCGGTTCCATCGACCCGAAGCAGGTCCTGCGCATCCTCGGGCCGCGTGCGGTCCAGATGCACCTGGTCGACGAGGTCCAGCACGTCTACCGCCAGCAGGGTGTGTCGATCCACGACAAGCACATCGAGGTCATCGTGCGGCAGATGCTGCGCCGGATCACGATCATCGAGTCCGGTGACGCCGACCTGCTCCCCGGTGAGCTGGCCGAGCGTGGCCGCTTCGAGAACGAGAACCGTCGCGTGGTGGCCGAGAACGGTCGCCCCGCCTCGGGTCGTCCCGAGCTCATGGGCATCACCAAGGCCTCGCTCGCGACCGACTCGTGGCTGTCGGCTGCCTCCTTCCAGGAGACGACCCGCGTGCTCACCGAGGCTGCGATGAACGCCAAGTCGGACCCGCTGCTGGGTCTGAAGGAGAACGTCATCCTCGGCAAGCTCATCCCGGCCGGCACGGGTCTCCCGCGCTACCGGAACATCAAGGTCGAGGCCACGGAAGAGGCCAAGGCGGCGATGTACTCGATGCCGAGCTACGAGTACGACTACCCGGTCTTCGGGCCCGGTTCCGGCGAGGCCATCCGCCTCGACGACGCCGAGCTCGGGCTCGACTGACGGTCGCTCGCACAGCACGACCCGAGGGGGTCGGCCCGGTTCGCCGGGCCGGCCCCCTCGGGCGTGCACCCTCGCCGCCGGTGGCCGGGGGAGGGGCCCCATACCGATTTGGTCGGGTCCCACGCAGGCGGTATCTTTGAACACTGTGTCTGAGGGCCAACCCTCGGGCATGCCCGCTGGAGCCGCCGCCGATCAGGCAGCCGGGCCAGCACACCTCTCGCCGGGCAACCCACGACCGATCCGCATGGATGGCGCGTGGGGAGTGCAGGGGAGAGCGCCGAGCGCGACACACCCGAGTGCGGGGGTCGGGCGGAGCGGCAACACCAAGGAGTGCCAGGGGGCGTCAGCCCCAGGGTGCAGAACATCAACTACGTACGGAGAACAGGTTGCCTACGATCAACCAGCTTGTGCGCAAGGGGCGCCAGGACAAGGTCACCAAGACCAAGACTCCTGCCCTCAAGGGCTCGCCCCAGCGCCGTGGCGTGTGCACGCGTGTGTACACCACCACCCCCAAGAAGCCGAACTCTGCCCTGCGCAAGGTCGCCCGTGTGCGCCTCACCAGCGGCATCGAGGTCACGGCCTACATCCCGGGCGTCGGCCACAACCTGCAGGAGCACTCGATCGTGCTCGTGCGTGGCGGTCGTGTGAAGGACCTCCCCGGCGTGCGCTACAAGATCGTGCGCGGCTCGCTCGACACCCAGGGTGTCAAGAACCGCAAGCAGGCCCGCTCCCGTTACGGCGCGAAGATGGAGAAGAAGTAATGCCTCGCAAGGGACCCGCGCCCAAGCGCCCCCTCGTCGTCGACCCGGTCCACAACTCCCCGTTGGTGACCCAGCTGGTCAACAAGATCCTGCTCGATGGCAAGAAGTCCATCGCGGAGACGATCGTCTACGGCGCCCTCGAGGGCTGCCGCGAGAAGACCGGGACCGACCCCGTGGTCACGCTCAAGCGTGCCCTCGACAACATCCGTCCCACCCTCGAGGTCAAGTCCCGCCGTGTCGGTGGCGCGACCTACCAGGTGCCGATCGAGGTCAAGCCCAACCGCGCGACCACGCTGGCCCTGCGCTGGATGGTCGGCTACTCGCGTCAGCGTCGTGAGAAGACGATGACCGAGCGCCTCATGAACGAGATCCTCGACGCGTCCAACGGCCTCGGTGCCGCGGTGAAGCGTCGCGAGGACACCCACAAGATGGCCGAGTCCAACAAGGCCTTCGCGCACTACCGCTGGTAGCAGCGCCCGGTGTGCCGCGCGCGTGACGCGCGCGGCACACCGGAAGGTGCGTGGTGCCCACGCGCCACCCGCACCACACAGATTTTTCGTAACGAGCGAGATGAGACGATCACATTGGCACTCGACGTCCTGACGGACCTGACCAAGGTCCGCAACATCGGGATCATGGCGCACATCGACGCCGGCAAGACGACGACGACTGAGCGCATCCTCTTCTACACCGGGGTCAACCACAAGATCGGTGAGACCCACGACGGTGCCTCCACCACCGACTGGATGGAGCAGGAGAAGGAGCGCGGCATCACGATCACGTCTGCCGCCGTGACCTCCTTCTGGGAGGGCACCCAGATCAACATCATCGACACCCCCGGTCACGTCGACTTCACCGTCGAGGTCGAGCGCTCGCTGCGCGTGCTCGACGGCGCCGTCGCGGTGTTCGACGGCAAGGAGGGCGTCGAGCCCCAGTCCGAGACCGTCTGGCGCCAGGCCGACAAGTACGACGTCCCCCGCATCGCGTTCGTCAACAAGATGGACAAGCTGGGCGCGGACTTCTACTTCACCGTGCAGACCATCAAGGACCGCCTCGGCGCCGAGCCGCTCGTGCTCCAGCTGCCGATCGGTGCCGAGAACGACTTCGTCGGTGTCGTCGACCTCATCTACCGCCGTGCGCTCGTGTGGCCCGGTGACGCCAAGGGTGACGTCACCATGGGTGCCAAGTACGAGATCCAGGAGATCCCGGCCGACATGGTCGAGAAGGTGGAGGAGTACCGCCACCAGCTCGTCGAGCGCGTCGCCGAGTCCGACGACGAGCTCATGGAGAAGTACCTCGGTGGCGAGGAGCTGACGCCCGAGGAGATCAAGGGCGCCATCCGCAAGCTCACGGTCAACTCCGTGCTCTACCCGGTTCTGTGCGGCTCGGCGTTCAAGAACCGCGGTGTGCAGCCCATGCTCGACGCGGTCGTCGACTACCTGCCGTCCCCCCTCGACGTCCCCCCGATGGTCGGCCACAAGCCGAACCACGAGGAGGTCGAGATGACCCGCAAGCCGAGCAAGGACGAGCCGTTCTCCGCCCTGGCGTTCAAGGTCGCGGCGCACCCGTTCTTCGGCACGCTCACCTTCATCCGGGTCTACTCCGGCCGCGTCGCCGCGGGCTCGCCGGTCGTCAACACGACCAAGGGCAAGAAGGAGCGCATCGGCAAGCTCTTCCAGATGCACGCCAACAAGGAGAACCCCGTGGACGAGGCCCTCGCCGGCCACATCTACGCGGCGATCGGCCTGAAGGACACCACGACCGGTGACACCCTGAGCGACCCGAACGAGCAGATCGTGCTCGAGTCGATGACCTTCCCGGACCCGGTCATCCAGGTGGCCATCGAGCCCAAGACCAAGGGCGACCAGGAGAAGCTGTCGACGGCCATCCAGAAGCTCTCCGCCGAGGACCCGACCTTCCAGGTCCACCTCGACGAGGAGACGGGCCAGACGATCATCGCCGGCATGGGCGAGCTCCACCTGGACATCCTCGTGGACCGCATGAAGCGCGAGTTCAAGGTCGAGGCCAACGTCGGCAAGCCGCAGGTGGCCTACCGCGAGACCATCCGCCGCACGGTGGAGAAGCTCGACTACACCCACAAGAAGCAGACGGGTGGCTCCGGCCAGTTCGCGAAGGTCCAGGTCTCCATCGAGCCCCTCGACACCACCGAGTCCGGCGAGCTCTACGAGTTCGAGAACAAGGTCACCGGTGGCCGCGTCCCGCGCGAGTACATCCCGTCGGTCGACGCCGGTATCCAGGACGCCATGCAGTACGGCGTGCTCGCCGGCTACCCGCTGGTCGGGATCAAGGCGACCCTGCTCGACGGTGCCTACCACGACGTCGACTCCTCCGAGATGGCGTTCAAGATCGCCGGCTCCATGGCGCTCAAGGAGGCCGTCCGCAAGGCCGACCCCGTGCTCCTCGAGCCGATGATGGCCGTCGAGGTGCGCACGCCCGAGGACTACATGGGCGACGTCATCGGTGACATCAACTCCCGCCGTGGCCAGATCCAGGGCATGGAGGACATCAGCGGCGCCAAGGTCGTCCGCGGCCTGGTGCCGCTGTCCGAGATGTTCGGCTACGTCGGCGACCTGCGTTCCAAGACGCAGGGCCGCGCGAGCTTCTCCATGGAGTTCGACTCCTACGCCGAGGTCCCCAAGGCCGTCGCCGAGGAGATCATCAAGAAGACCCGTGGTGAGTGACCGCTAAGATCAACGGTCGAAGCACGGTCTGACCCCCAGCACCACCCCCCACAGCGCGCCACGTCCCACCTGGGCACAAAGGCGTTCCACCAAGAAGAGAGTCCTGAGGAGGACACCAAGTGGCGAAGGCAAAGTTCGAGCGGACCAAGCCGCACGTCAACATCGGCACCATCGGTCACATCGACCACGGTAAGACGACGCTGACGGCTGCGATTTCCAAGGTCCTGCACGACAAGTACCCGGACCTGAACCCGCAGTTCGCGTTCGACGACATCGACAAGGCGCCGGAAGAGAAGCAGCGCGGCATCACGATCTCGATCGCGCACATCGAGTACCAGACGGAGGGTCGTCACTACGCCCACGTCGACTGCCCCGGTCACGCTGACTACGTGAAGAACATGATCACGGGTGCCGCGCAGATGGACGGCGCGATCCTCGTGGTCGCGGCGACCGACGGCCCGATGCCGCAGACGAAGGAGCACGTCCTCCTGGCCCGCCAGGTCGGCGTCCCCTACATCGTCGTGGCGCTCAACAAGGCCGACATGGTCGACGACGAGGAGATCCTCGAGCTCGTCGAGATGGAGGTCCGCGAGCTGCTGTCCTCCTACGAGTTCCCCGGCGACGACCTCCCGGTCGTCAAGGTCTCGGCGCTCAAGGCGCTCGAGGGCGACCCGGAGTGGGGCCAGTCGGTCCTCGACCTCATGGACGCCGTCGACACCGCGATCCCGGAGCCCGAGCGCGAGATCGACAAGCCGTTCCTCATGCCCGTCGAGGACGTCTTCACGATCACCGGTCGTGGCACGGTCGTCACCGGCCGCATCGAGCGCGGTGTCCTCAAGGTCAACGAGGAGGTCGAGATCGTCGGCATCCACACCGGCCCGCCGGCCAAGACCACCGTCACCGGTGTCGAGATGTTCCGCAAGCTCCTCGACGAGGGTCGCGCTGGCGAGAACGTCGGCCTGCTCCTTCGTGGCACCAAGCGCGAGGACGTCGAGCGTGGCCAGGTCGTCGTCAAGCCGGGTTCCATCACCCCGCACACCGAGTTCGACGCGAACGTCTACATCCTGTCCAAGGACGAGGGTGGCCGTCACACGCCGTTCTACGACAACTACCGTCCGCAGTTCTACTTCCGGACGACTGACGTGACCGGTGTCGTGCACCTCCCCGAGGGCACCGAGATGGTCATGCCCGGTGACAACACCGAGATGAAGGTCGAGCTCATCCAGCCCATCGCCATGGAAGAGGGCCTGAAGTTCGCCATCCGCGAGGGTGGCCGGACCGTCGGCGCCGGCCGCGTCACCAAGATCATCAAGTGATCTGACGCACCCAGCACCACCCGGAAGGGCCCCGCAGCTTCGGCTGCGGGGCCCTTCTGCATGCCCCGGGCTGCCGGGCGGTGGTCAGCCGGCGTCCGCCAGCAGCTCGGGCCCCACCTCTGCCACCGAGCCGACCCCGCAGAGCCCCAGCGTGAGGTCGAGCTCGGCGACGACGTTCGCGACCACGTCGCGCACCCCCGCCTGGCCGTCGAGGGCGAGGCCGTAGACGTAGGGCCGCCCGAGGGCGACGGCGTCGGCGCCGAGGGCGAGGGCCTTGACGACGTCGGCGCCGGACCTCACCCCGCTGTCGAGGACGACGGCCGTCTGCGTCCCGACCGCGGACCGGACCGCGCCCAGGGCGTCGAGCGAGGCGACGGCACCGTCGACCTGGCGGCCGCCGTGGTTGCTCACCACCACAGCGGCCGCGCCGAGGTCCACCGCTCGACGCGCGTCGTCAGGGTGCAGCACCCCCTTGACCACGACGGGCAGCCGGGTGCGCCCGGGCAGGGTGGCCAGGTGGTCCCAACCGAGACCGGGGTTGGAGTAGATGTCGAGGAAGGTTTCGACAGCCGCCCGGGGCACGGGGGAGCGAAGGTTGGCCAGCCACGACCCCGGGTGCTCGCGGCTGATCGAGAGCAGCGACCGCAGCGCACCGACGGTGACCTCGACGTCCCGGTCGCGCCCGGTGGGGGCGTCGGCCACGCGCTCCGCCACGATCTGCCTGAACCGGGGGTCCGAGGTGTACTGCGCGATGCCGATGCCTTGGGAGAACGGCAGGGAGCCGAGGTCGAGGTCGCGGGGTCGCCAGCCGAGCATCGTGGTGTCCAGGGTGACGACCACGGCTCCTGCGCCGCTGGCCTCGGCCCGCTGCAACAGGCTGTCCACGAGGTCCTCGTCGGTCGACCAGTACAGCTGGAACCACCACGGGGTGTCGCCCATGGCCCGTGCCACGTCCTCCATCGGGGAGCAGCCCTGGTTGGAGACGATGTACGGAGTGCCGAGCTCGGCTGCTGCCCGCGCGACCGCGAGGTCGCTGCCCCGCGCCACTAGGCCCGCCGCGCCGATGGGCGCGAGCAGGAGGGGGGAGGGCAGCCGCTGGCCGAGCAGCGTCGTGGACAGGTCACGCTCGCGGTGGCCGGCGGCCATCCGGGGGACCAGCCGACGTCGCTCGAACGCCGCCCGGTTGGACCGGATGGTGGCTCCGCTCCCGGCCCCACCCGCGACGTACGCCCACGCCTTGCGGCTCATGGCCCGCCGGGCACGGCGCTCGAGCTCGGCGGGGTCGGCAGGGACGGTGGGGCGGCGACCCAGGACGCCGGCGCCGTAGACCTCGGCCTGCCGTGCCCGCCCGGGGCCCACGGGGATCCTCATGTCGCGATCCTGTCACCACGTGCATCCGTCTGGGGCAGACCCCGTTTGGGTCCATGGAATCTGGTGCGCCTGTGCAACCGTCATTCTGCGTAGACAGGGCCATGACATCCGGCATCGGTGACCGGCGGAATCCGGACGAAACTTCGTGAGGGGGACGCGGCCCCGCGGGCCCCGCAGCTCTTCACCCTTCGGAGGTCATCGCGGCATGAAAGCTCTCACCAGGAGTCAGGCAGGGTTGGCAGTCACGAGCTGCCTCGCCCTGACCCTCGCCACCCCCGGCCTGGCGCAGGCCGGAGGCAGCCCGAGCCGGCACGTCCTCGGGCACGCCCCGACGTGGACGGCACGGGCCCACCACGTCGGCCACCTGTCCGGTTCGACCCAGCAGGACCTGAGCTTCGTGCTCAACCTGCGCGACGCGTCCGGAGCGGAGGCACTCGCCGACGCCGTCTCCACGCCGTCGAGCGCGCAGTACGGGCACTACCTCAGCGCCGCGCAGTGGCGAGCCCGTTTCGCCCCGACCGACGCGCAGGTCCGGGCGGTCTCGGACTGGTTGACGTCCAACGGGTTCCACGTCGTGGAGGTGCCTGCCAACCACCGGTACGTCAGGGTCACGGCCTCGACGTCGACCACGGAGAAGGCACTGTCGACGCAGCTGGACGCCTACGTGAAGGACGGCCACGACGTGACCGCACCGGCTGCGGAGTACTCGGTGCCCGGTGCCCTCGCGGGGGTCGTGGCCGGGGTGGGCGGTCTGGACACCTCCCAGCGCACGGTGCCGCTGCACACGACGCCCGACACCACCGAGCAACGCGCCGGGGCCGCCTCCAGCGCGACCAGCGAGCTGCTGCCCCCGCCCGACCCGGTGTTCAGGAACGCGACCCCCTGCTCGTCCTACTACGGCGAGAAGATCGCCACCGGGGTGCCGCAGCTCGTCAAGAACCCCCAGCCCTACGCGCCCTGCGGCTACAAGCCGGCCCAGGTCCGCGGTGCGTATGGCACGCAGACCGCCCTTGCGGGAGGACTCGACGGCAGCGGCGGCACGGTCGCCATCGTCGACGCCTACGCGTCGCCCTTCATCGCGCAGGACGCCGCCACGTACGCCCGGCGCAACGACTCCGCGCACCCGCTGCGGTCCGGCCAGCTGAAGCAGATCGTGCCCAGGTCCTTCACGCACGCGAAGCTGTGCGGCCCGGGTGGGTGGTACGGCGAGGAGACCCTCGACGTCGAGGCCGTCCACGCCACCGCGCCCGGCGCCAAGATCCTCTACGTCGGCGCCAGGAGCTGCCTGGACTCCGACATCAACGCCGCGGTGAACACCATCGTCGACAACGAGCTCGCGCAGGTCGTCTCCAACTCCTACGGCGAACCCGACGACGCCGTGCTGGCCTCGGACCTCGTGGCCCAGCACCAGACCTTCCTGCAGGCCGCAGCGGAGGGCATCTCGATGGTGTTCTCCTCGGGTGACGACGGCGACGAGATCCTCAACACCGGGACCCGGCAGACCGACTCGCCGGCCTCCGACCCCAAGGTCACCGCGGTGGGCGGCACGTCCCTGGCCGTGACGAAGTCCAACGGCTACGGGTTCGAGCAGGGTTGGGGCACGGGCAAGTCGACCCTCGTCGACGGCGCCTGGACGCCGGTCCCCCCGGCCTACCTGTACGGCGGCGGAGGCGGCACCAGCCACCTGTACCGGGAGCCCGACTACCAGAAGGGCGTGGTCCCGGACCAGCTCGCCGGCTACTTCGGCGACGGGACGATGCACCGGGTGGTGCCCGACGTCGCCATGGTGGGCGACCCGAACACCGGGTTCCTCGTCGGCCAGAGCCAGACCTTCCCCGACGGGAGCATCCGCTACTCGGAGTACCGCATCGGTGGCACCTCGTTGTCCTCGCCGCTGTTCGCCGGTGTCGTCGCGGTGGCCAACCAGGTCCACGGCGCGCCGCTGGGCTTCCTGAATCCGCGTCTGTACGCGCTCTCGGGCAGCTCGGCCCTCCGCGACGTCGACCACGGCCGGCGGGTCACCGACGCCGTCGTCCGGGTGGACTTCGTCAACGGGTTCAACGCCAGCGACGGCACGGTGACGTCCCTGCGGACCCTCAACCAGACGGGGACCATCTTCACCCGTCCCGGGTACGACGACGTGACCGGCGTGGGGAGCCCGCACGGCATGGCGTTCCTCACCGCGATGGGCGCCCGTCACTGAGGCACACCGGACCGGTCGGCGGCGCGGCCGCCGGCCGGTCCGTGGTGTCCGGACGTTTGCCGGTCGTCGGGGCGGGCACTCCCACGGTGTCCCCCAGACGAAGGAGCACCATGGCCACCCCAGGCACCAGCGCCGAGAAGTCGGCCACCGCACCGCCGCCGGACGACAGCAGCAAGCCCGACTCGCTGGGTGACCTGCCGAGCCGGTCCTGGACCTACACCGCGAAGAAGGCCTGGGCGGAGTTCTCCCGCGACCAGTGCACCGACCTCGCCGCAGCGCTGACCTACTACTCAGTGCTCTCGCTGTTTCCCGCACTGCTGGCGCTCATCTCCCTCCTCGGCGTCTTCGGCCAGGGCGAGTCCACCACCAACGCCCTCCTCGACCTCGTCCGGTCCCTTGGGCAGGGCGACACGGCCAACCAGCTGCGCGGCCCCATCACGCAGATGACCCAGAACCACTCGGCAGGCTTCGCCCTGGTGTTCGGGCTGCTCGGCGCCCTGTGGTCGGCCTCCGGCTACGTGGGCGCGTTCGGGCGGGCCCTCAACCGCGTCTACCAGGTGGACGAGGGGCGACCGGCGTGGAAGCTGCGCCCGCTGCAGCTGCTGCTCACCCTGGTCGGCGTCATCGCCGTGGCCCTCGTGCTCGTCGGCCTGGTGGTGACCGGTCCGCTGGCGCAGTCGGTCGGCGACACCATCGGCCTCGGCAAGGGCGCGGTCACCGCGTGGAACATCGCCAAGTGGCCGGTCATGCTGGCCATCGTCGTGGTCCTGGTCGCGATGCTCTACCACGCGACGCCCAACGTGCGGCAGCCGCAGTTCCGGTGGATGAGCGTCGGCGCCGCCATCGCCATCCTCGTGTGGATCGTGGCGTCGGTGGCCTTCGGCTTCTACGTCGCCAACTTCGGCTCGTACAACAAGACCTACGGCTCGCTGGCCGGGGTCATCGTGTTCCTGCTGTGGCTGTGGCTGACCAACCTGGCCCTGCTCTTCGGTGCCGAGGTGGACTCCGAGCTCGAGCGCTCCCGCGAGCTCGTCGCGGGCATCGAGGCCGAGCGCACGCTGCAGCTGCCGCCGCGGGACACCAAGGTCTCGGAGAAGAAGGCGCAGAAGCTGCGCGAGCACGAACAGGAGGGCCGCGAGCTGCGCGAGGAGGCCGTGCGGCGCGGCGCCGGGGAGGGCGACGGGCACCGCGTACCCTGACGCGACGCGCCACGCGCGCGGGGATGCGGTGCCCGCCCACCGCGATTTGGTAGGTCGCGGGGGCCTCTGGCACACTGGACCGGTTGCTTGACGCGCGCCGTTGACCCATGTCGACGCCGCCACCCCCGGTGACACACCTCGAACCGAGCCACCTGAGCTCGGGGCGACACTCCAGGGAAGCGCAAGCCCCGGCCTTGCCGGACTGAACCGACCCGTACGACCACTGCGTGAGAGCGCATGTCGTCGGGCCGCGGAGCGGGTGCGACACACCCGACCGCGGGGGTCGGAGAAGCCCACAGGGTCGGCCACAAGCTAGATGTTCGGCGAGAGAGAGACGTAACGGAGATGGCGGGACAGAAGATCCGCATCCGCTTGAAGTCGTATGACCACGAGGTCATCGACAACTCGGCGCGCAAGATTGTCGACACGGTGACCCGTGCTGGCGCGACGGTGGTCGGCCCCGTGCCGCTGCCCACGGAGAAGAACGTCTTCGTGGTCATCCGTTCGCCCCACAAGTACAAGGACAGCCGCGAGCACTTCGAGATGCGCACCCACAAGCGCTTGATCGACATCATCGACCCGACGCCGAAGGCCGTCGACTCGCTGATGCGCCTCGACCTGCCGGCTGACGTCAACATCGAGATCAAGCTCTGAGGCTGGCGACAATGACCACTGCTACCAAGACCGTGAAGGGCGTGCTGGGCAAGAAGCTCGGCATGACCCAGGTGTGGGACGCCGACAACCGGCTCGTCCCCGTCACCGTCATCGAGGCGGGCCCCTGCGTCGTCACGCAGGTGCGCGACGCGGCGAAGGACGGCTACGACGCCGTCCAGATCGCGTTCGGCGCCATCGACCCGCGCAAGGTGACCAAGCCCCTCACCGGGCACTTCGAGAAGGCCGGCGTGACCCCGCGTCGCCACCTCGTGGAGCTCCGCACCGCTGACGCCGCCGAGTACTCGCTCGGCCAGGAGATCACGGTGGAGACCTTCGAGGCCGGCCAGGACATCGACGTCACCGGCACCACCAAGGGCAAGGGCTTCGCCGGCGTCATGAAGCGTCACGGCTTCCACGGCGTCAGCTCCTCCCACGGTGCCCACAAGAACCACCGCAAGCCGGGCTCGATCGGTGGCTGCGCCACCCCGGGTCGCGTCTTCAAGGGCATGCGCATGGCCGGCCGCATGGGCGGCGTGCGCCAGACCACCCAGAACCTCACGATCCACGCCGTGGATGTCGAGCGCGGCCTGCTGCTCGTCAAGGGTGCCGTTCCCGGCCCCCGTGGCGGCACCGTCCTCGTCCGCACGGCCGCGAAGGGAGCCTGATCACCATGGCTACCAAGACCGTCGCTGCTGACCTGCCCGCCGAGATCTTCGACGTCCAGGTCAACGTGCCGCTGATCCACCAGGTCGTCGTGGCGCAGATGGCTGCCGCACGCCAGGGCACCCACTCCACCAAGACCCGCGGCGAGGTCCGCGGCGGTGGGCGCAAGCCCTACCGCCAGAAGGGCACCGGCCGCGCCCGCCAGGGCTCGACCCGTGCGCCGCAGTTCGCCGGTGGTGGCGTCGTCCACGGCCCGCAGCCGCGTGACTACTCCCAGCGCACGCCCAAGAAGATGAAGGCCGCCGCCCTGCGTGGCGCCCTGTCCGACCGGGCCCGTCACGACCGCGTCCACGTGGTCGACTCCCTGGTCACGGCCGACGCGCCGTCGACCAAGGACGCGGCCGCGCTGCTGGCCGGCCTCACCACCCGGACCAACGTGCTCGTGGTGCTCGACCGCAGCGACCTGGTGTCGCTGAAGTCGGTGCGCAACCTCGAGGGCGTCCACGTCCTGGCCGCCGACCAGCTCAACACCTACGACGTGCTGATGTCCGATGACGTCGTCTTCACCAAGGCCGCCCTGGACGCGTTCGTGTCCGGTGCCCAGCCCGTCGGTGGCGTCGTCGAGGTCGAGGTCGAGGTCGAGGTGACCGAGGCCGCGGCCGAGAAGCCCGCCAAGAAGGCCGCCGCGAAGAAGTCCGCTGCTGCCAAGGCCGACAAGGCCGACAAGCCCGCGAAGGCTGCCAAGGCCGAGACCGCGGATGAGGAGGATGGCAAGTGAGCACGCTCGCTGCAGGCAAGGACCCCCGCGACATCCTGATCGCTCCGGTCGTGTCGGAGAAGTCGTACTCGCTGCTCGACCAGGGCAAGTACACCTTCATCGTCGACCCGCGGGCCAACAAGACCGAGATCAAGATCGCCGTTGAGCGTGTCTTCGGTGTCAAGGTCGACTCCGTGCACACCCTCAACCGTGTCGGCAAGACCCGTCGCACGCGGTTCGGCATCGGCAAGCGCAAGGACACCAAGCGTGCGATCGTCACCCTCCGCGAGGGCTCGATCGACATCTTCGGTGCCGGCGCCTGACCAGGACGCTGAAGAGACGTTAGGGACTTAGAACATGGGTATCCGCAAGTACAAGCCGACGACGCCTGGGCGTCGAGGCTCCAGCGTTGCCGACTTCGTCGAGGTCACGCGCTCCACTCCGGAGAAGTCGCTGGTCCGTCCACTGACGAAGTCCGGTGGACGCAACAGCAACGGCCGCATCACGACCCGCCACATCGGTGGGGGTCACAAGCGCGCCTACCGCGTCATCGACTTCCGTCGCCACGACAAGGACGGCGTGCCGGCCAAGGTCGCTCACATCGAGTACGACCCCAACCGCACCGCACGCATCGCCCTGCTGCACTACGCCGACGGTGAGAAGCGCTACATCCTGGCCCCCAAGGGCCTGGAGCAGGGCGCCAACATCGAGAACGGCCCCGGTGCCGACATCAAGCCCGGCAACAGCCTGCCGATGCGCAACATCCCGACCGGTACGGTCATCCACGCCGTCGAGCTGAAGCCCGGTGGCGGCGCGAAGATCGCCCGTTCGGCCGGTGTGCGTGTGCAGCTCGTCGCGAAGGACGGCCCCTACGCGCAGCTGCGTATGCCGTCCGGTGAGATCCGCAACGTCGACCTGCGCTGCCGCGCCACGGTCGGCGAGGTGGGCAACGCCGAGCAGTCCAACATCAACTGGGGCAAGGCCGGCCGCATGCGCTGGAAGGGCAAGCGCCCGACCGTCCGTGGTGTCGCCATGAACCCGGTCGACCACCCGCACGGTGGTGGTGAGGGCAAGACCTCCGGTGGTCGCCACCCGGTCAGCCCCTGGGGTCAGGCCGAGGGCCGCACCCGCCGCCCCGGCAAGCCGAGCGACAAAATGATCGTGCGCCGCCGTCGTACTGGCAAGAAGCGCTGAGAAGGAGCCTGAAGAAACATGCCTCGTAGCTTGAAGAAGGGCCCCTTCATCGACGACCACCTTCAGAAGAAGGTCGACGTCCAGAACGAAGCGGGCACCAAGACAGTCATCAAGACCTGGTCGCGTCGGTCGGTCATCAGCCCCGACATGCTCGGTCACACCTTTGCCGTGCACGACGGCCGCAAGCACGTCCCGGTGTTCGTCACCGAGTCGATGGTCGGCCACAAGCTCGGCGAGTTCGCGCCGACCCGCACGTTCAAGGGTCACGTGAAGGAAGACAAGAAGGGGCGTCGTCGCTGATGGCCGCCCCCACCGAGAACAAGGACAACGTGATGGAAGCCAAGGCGAGCGCGCGGCACGTCCGCGTCACGCCCCAGAAGGCGCGTCGCATCATCGACCTCATCCGCGGCAAGCAGGCCGTCGAGGCCGTCGCGACGCTGCGGTTCGCCCCGCAGTCGGCGTCCGACCCGATCCAGAAGGTGCTCGAGAGCGCCATCGCCAACGCGCGGGTCAAGGCCGACAAGGCGTCTGAGGCGTTCGACGAGCGCAACCTCGTCATCAGCGCCGCCTACGTCGACGAGGGCCCGACGATGAAGCGGTTCCGCCCGCGTGCCCAGGGCCGCGCGGCCCGCATCAACAAGCGGACCAGCCACATCACCGTGGTCGTCACGCCGAAGACCCCCAAGGGAGGCACCCGCTAATGGGCCAGAAGGTCAACCCGCACGGCTTCCGCCTCGGCATCACCACCGAGCACAAGAGCCGCTGGTTCGCTGACTCCACCAAGGAGGGGCAGCGTTACCGCGACTACGTCAAGGAAGACGTCGCCATCCGCAAGCTCATGTCCGAGGGCATGGAGCGGGCAGGCATCTCCCGCGTCGAGATCGAGCGCACCCGTGACCGCGTCCGTGTGGACATCCACACCGCGCGTCCCGGCATCGTCATCGGTCGCCGCGGCGCCGAGGCCGACCGCATCCGTGGCGAGCTCGAGAAGCTCACGGGCAAGCAGGTGCAGCTGAACATCCTCGAGGTCAAGAACCCCGAGGTCGACTCCCAGCTCGTCGCGCAGGGCATCGCCGAGCAGCTCTCTGCTCGTGTGTCGTTCCGCCGCGCGATGCGCAAGGGCATGCAGTCCGCCACCCGCGCCGGCGCCAAGGGCATCCGTGTGCAGGTCTCCGGCCGCCTCGGCGGCGCGGAGATGTCCCGCACGGAGTTCTACCGTGAGGGTCGCGTCCCGCTGCACACCCTGCGTGCGCAGATCGACTACGGCTTCTACGAGGCCCGCACCACCTTCGGGCGCATCGGCGTCAAGGTGTGGATCTACAAGGGCGACGTCACCGCTCGCGAGCTGGCCCAGCAGCAGGCTGCTGCGCCGCGCCCGAGCCGTGGCCCGCGTCGCGACGGCGCCGACCGTCCGGCCCGCGCTCGTCGCGAGCGTCCGGAGGCCGCCGCCACCGAGACCGCTGCTGAGGCACCCGCCGTCGAGGCGACCGCCGCCAGCACTGAGGGAGAGCAGTCCTGACATGTTGATTCCTCGTCGAGTCAAGCACCGCAAGCAGCACCACCCGGGTCGCTCGGGCGCTGCGAAGGGTGGCACGAAGATCGCGTTCGGCGACTACGGCATCCAGGCCCTCGAGCCCGCCTACGTCACCAACCGCCAGATCGAGTCCGCTCGTATCGCGATGACGCGTTACATGAAGCGTGGCGGAAAGGTGTGGATCAACATCTACCCCGACCGCCCGCTGACCAAGAAGCCCGCCGAGACCCGCATGGGTTCCGGTAAGGGTTCCCCCGAGTGGTGGATCGCCAACATCAAGCCTGGTCGCGTGATGTTCGAGGTCTCCGGTGTGTCCGAAGAGGTCGCCCGTGAGGCGATGCGTCTGGCGATGCACAAGCTCCCCATGAAGTGCCGCTTCGTTCGGCGTGAGGGTGGTGACATCTGATGGCAGTCGGATCCAAGGACCTGACGTCCGAGAACCTGCGTGGTCTCGACGACGAGCGTCTCGTCGACGAGCTGCGCAAGGCCAAGGAGGAGCTGTTCAACCTCCGGTTCCAGTCGGCCACCGGCCAGCTGGACAACCACGGGCGGCTGCGCGCGGTCCGCAAGGACATCGCACGCATCTACACCGAGCTGCGTGAGCGCGAGCTCGGCATCGGTGGGGCCACCCCGCAGAGCACGGAGAAGTCGGCATGAGCAAGAACGACAAGGATGAGGCCGTGACGGCGCAGGACCGCAACTACCGCAAGACCCGCCAGGGTTACGTGGTCAGCGACAAGATGGACAAGACCGTCGTGGTCGAGGTCGAGGACCGCGTCAAGCACGCGCTCTACGGCAAGGTCCTGCGGCGCTCGAGCAAGGTCAAGGCCCACGACGAGGACAACGCTGCCGGCATCGGCGACCGCGTCTCGATCATGGAGACCCGTCCGCTGTCGGCCACCAAGCGCTGGCGCGTGGTGGAGATCCTCGAGAAGGCCAAGTAGTCCTTTCAGGCCTGCACCACCCAAGCATCCGCCGCCACCGCGGCGTACCGGCCCCGGTCGGTATGCCGCGGGGGAGCGGCAACAGACCACCCACAGTTCGGCAAGGCTCACCGTGAGTGAGAACCAGCTCGACGACAGGAGTTAGACAGTGATCCAGCAGGAGTCGCGACTGCGTGTCGCCGACAACACTGGTGCCAAGGAGATCCTTTGCATCCGTGTTCTCGGTGGTTCCGGTCGTCGTTACGCCGGCATCGGTGACGTGATCGTCGCCGCCGTCAAGGACGCCATCCCCGGCGGCAACGTCAAGAAGGGCGACGTCGTCAAGGCCGTCATCGTGCGCACCACGAAGGAGCGTCGCCGCTCCGACGGCAGCTACATCAAGTTCGACGAGAACGCCGCCGTCATCCTCAAGGGCGACGGGGACCCCCGTGGCACCCGCATCTTCGGTCCCGTGGGCCGCGAGCTGCGTGAGAAGAAGTTCATGAAGATCATCTCGCTGGCGCCGGAGGTGCTCTGAGCCATGGCTGCAAAGATGAAGATCAAGAAGGGCGACCTCGTCCAGGTCCTCACGGGCAAGGACAAGGCCAAGCAGGGCAAGGTCATCGCCGTCTACCCGGAGACCCAGCGCGTGCTGGTCGAGGGTGTCAACCGCGTGACCCGCCACACGAAGGCCGGCCAGTCCGCCCGTGGCACCCGCACCGGTGGCCTTGTCGTCCAGGAGGCCGCGATCCACGTGAGCAACGTGGCGATCGTCGACCCGACCGAGAAGAAGCCGACCCGGGTCAAGACCCGCGTCGAGACCGTCGAGCGCAACGGCCGCGACAAGGCCGTCCGCACCCGCGTTGCGGTGCGCTCGGGCAAGGACCTGTGAGAGACATGACCGAGACTGCAACCACGCAGGCGCCCCGTCTGAAGACGCGGTACGCCGAGGAGATCAAGGGCCAGCTGCAGCAGCAGTTCGGCCACGCCAACGTCATGCAGGTGCCCGGCGTCGTCAAGGTCGTCGTGAACATGGGTGTCGGCGACGCCGCCAAGGACGCCAAGCTCATCGAGGGCGCCATCCGCGACCTGTCCGCCATCACCGGCCAGAAGCCGATCGTCACCCGGGCGCGCAAGTCCATCGCCCAGTTCAAGCTGCGCGAGGGCATGCCGATCGGTGCGCACACCACGCTCCGTGGCGACCGCATGTGGGAGTTCCTGGACCGCCTCGTGTCCGTGGCGCTGCCCCGTATCCGCGACTTCCGCGGCCTGTCGCCGAAGCAGTTCGACGGCAACGGCAACTACACCTTCGGCCTCACCGAGCAGTCGATGTTCCACGAGATCGACCAGGACCGCATCGACCGCGTGCGTGGCATGGACATCACCGTGGTGACCACCGCCACCAACGACGACGAGGGCCGCGCACTGCTCAAGGCGCTCGGCTTCCCCTTCAAGGAGAACTGACATGGCGAAGACCGCCCTGGTCAACAAGGCCAACAAGAAGCCGAAGTTCAAGGTGCGTGGCTACACCCGTTGCCAGCGCTGCGGCCGACCGCACTCGGTCTACCGCAAGTTCGGGCTGTGCCGTGTGTGCCTTCGCGAGATGGCCCACCGCGGCGAGCTGCCCGGCGTCACCAAGAGCTCCTGGTAAGAGAAGCTCAGCACCACCCCACCCATTGATTTCGTTCTACATCGCAGGTCGCAGCGCGAAGCGCAGTGAAACCGCGGTGAGAGAGGGCCGGAGAAGCCCATGACCATGACTGACCCGATTGCGGACATGTTGACCCGCGTCCGGAACGCCAACTCGGCGCACCACGACGCAGTCTCCATGCCGTTTTCCAAGCTGAAGTCCCACATCGCCGAGATCCTCCAGGCCGAGGGCTACATCGCCTCCTGGAAGGTCGAGGACGCCGAGGTCGGCAAGACGCTGACGATCGAGCTGAAGTACGGCCCCAACCGCGAGCGTTCCATCGCTGGCGTGCGGCGCGTGTCCAAGCCCGGTCTGCGCGTCTACGCCAAGTCGACGAACCTTCCCAAGGTCCTCGGTGGCCTCGGTGTGGCCATCATTTCCACCTCGTCTGGGCTCCTCACGGACCGCCAGGCGGCTTCCAAGGGTGTGGGCGGGGAAGTCCTCGCCTACGTCTGGTAAGGGGTATTCGACATGTCGCGTATCGGACGACTCCCGGTCGCCATCCCCAGCGGTGTCGACATCACCGTCGACGGCCAGACCGTCAAGGTGAAGGGCCCCAAGGGCGAGCTCAGCCACCGTGTGGCCGAGCCGATCACCGTCGAGAAGGGTGACGAGGCCCTCGAGGTCAAGCGCCCCAACGACGAGCGCCAGTCCCGTGCCCTGCACGGCCTGACCCGCTCGCTCATCAACAACATGGTCCTCGGTGTCACCGAGGGCTACGAGAAGAAGATGGAGATCCACGGCACGGGTTACCGCGTGGCCAACAAGGGCGGGAACCTCGAGTTCGCGCTCGGCTACAGCCACCCGATCACCGTCGAGGCCCCCGAGGGCATCTCCTTCGCCGTCGAGAACCCGACCCGCTTCGCGGTGCAGGGCATCGACAAGCAGCTGGTCGGCGAGGTTGCCGCGAACATCCGCAAGCTGCGCAAGCCCGACCCGTACAAGGGCAAGGGCGTGCGCTACGCGGGCGAGCACATCCGTCGCAAGGTCGGAAAGGCCGGTAAGTAAGTCATGGCAATGATCGTCAAGCGCGCCAAGGGCAAGTCCGCCGCACGCGGCCGCCGCCACCTGCGCCTGCGCAAGAAGGTGACCGGCACCGCCGTGCGTCCCCGCATGGTCGTCTCGCGCTCCTCGCGCCACGTCTTCGTCCAGGTCGTCGACGACACGGTTGGCAAGACCGTGGCCTCGGCCTCGACCATGGAGGCGGACCTGCGCACCTTCGAGGGTGACAAGACCGCCAAGGCCCGCAAGGTGGGCGAGCTGCTCGCCGAGCGTGCCAAGAGCGCCGGCATCGAGGCCGTCGTCTTCGACCGTGGCGGCAACCGCTACCACGGTCGCGTCGCGGCCATCGCCGAGGGCGCCCGCGAGGGTGGGCTGTCCCTGTGACCGGCACCGCAATGAACTCGACTGTTACTGAGATGAGGAACGTCTGATGCCCGGACCCCAGCGTCGAGGCACTGGAGCCGCTGGCGCCGCCGGAGGCGAGCGTGGCGACCGCCGCGACCGCCGCGACAACCGTCGTGACGGTGGCCGCGACCAGGCCGAGAAGAGCGCCTACGTCGAGCGCGTGGTGACCATCAACCGCGTCGCCAAGGTCGTCAAGGGTGGCCGCCGCTTCAGCTTCACCGCCCTCGTGGTCGTGGGCGACGGCGACGGCACCGTCGGCGTCGGCTACGGCAAGGCCAAGGAAGTTCCCGCCGCGATCGCCAAGGGTGTCGAGGAGGCCAAGAAGCAGTTCTTCAAGGTCCCGCGCATCCAGGGCACCATCCCGCACCCCGTGCAGGGTGAGGCCGCCGCGGGTGTCGTCATGCTGCGCCCCGCCGCCCCCGGTACCGGTGTCATCGCCGGTGGCCCGGTGCGTGCGGTGCTCGAGTGCGCCGGCATCCACGACGTGCTGAGCAAGTCGCTCGGCTCGGACAACGCGATCAACATCGTCCACGCGACGGTCGCGGCCCTGCAGGGCCTCGAGCGTCCGGAGGCCGTGGCTGCCCGCCGTGGCCTGCCCGTGGACCAGGTCGCCCCGGCCGCCATGCTGCGCGCCCAGGCTGCTGGCCGCGAGGCCGCCAAGGCAGGTGCCTGATGCGTCTCAAGGTGACCCAGACCCGTTCCGAGATCGGCGGCAAGCAGAACCAGCGTGACACGCTGCGCAGCCTCGGTCTGAAGCGCATTGGCGACGTCGTCGTCAAGGAGGACCGTCCCGAGATCCGCGGGATGGTCAAGACGGTGACCCACCTGGTCACCGTCGAGGAGGTTGACTGACCATGGCAGAGAAGAAGGCCACGACCAAGGCCGCTGCGAAGTCGGAGAAGTCCGTCGAGGGCGCAGCGCTGAAGCTGCACCACCTGCGTCCCGCCCCGGGTGCCAAGACCGCCAAGACCCGCGTGGGTCGCGGTGAGGGCTCCAAGGGCAAGACCGCCGGTCGCGGCACCAAGGGCACCGGCGCCCGCTACCAGGTGCCGGAGCGCTTCGAGGGTGGCGCCATGCCGCTGCACATGCGGCTGCCCAAGCTCCGCGGCTTCAAGAACCCGTTCAAGGTGGAGTACCAGGTCGTCAACCTGGACAAGCTCTCCGCCCTCTACCCGCAGGGCGGCGACGTGACCGTCGACGACCTCGTGGCCAAGGGTGCGGTCCGCGACAGCGCACCGGTCAAGGTGCTGGGCGACGGCGAGATCAGCGTCAAGGTCAACGTGACCGCTGACAAGTTCTCGGCCTCCGCCAAGGAGAAGATCGAGGCCGCCGGCGGCTCGGTCACCTCCGCCTGAGCACCACCACGTTCCACGGTATGCCGCGGTCTCACCGCTTCACGGTGAGCCCGCGGCATACCTGTTTGTCCTGATCGTCCCTCGCGGCCCGTCACGGGTCGTGTTGGATGACGACCGGCACGGCCCGCGGGGTATCGTGCCTAGGATTGCCTGACCGTCTCACCGCGTGGCCGATGCGCCCGCGTCACCCAGGAGGACCTGTGCTCACCGCCTTCACCCGTGCGTTCAAGACGCCGGACCTGCGCAGGAAGCTGCTGTTCACCCTCGCCATCGTCATCCTCTTCCGGCTCGGCTCGCACGTGCCGGTCCCGGGGGTCAGCTACACGGCGGTGCAGGCGTGCATCAAGAACGCGCCGACCAACTCCGGGGTGCTGGGCCTGGCCAACCTGTTCAGCGGTGGCGCACTGCTCCAGCTGTCGATCTTCGCGCTCGGGATCATGCCGTACATCACGGCGAGCATCATCGTGCAGCTCCTCACCGTGGTCATCCCACGGTTCGAGGCCCTCAAGAAGGAGGGCCAGCAGGGCCAGACGAAGATGACGCAGTACACGCGCTACCTGACGATCGGGCTCGCGATCCTGCAGTCCTCGACGCTGATCACGTTCGCCCAGAACCCGACGGCGCTGTTCGGCCCCGGCTGCACGAGCATCCTGCCCAACGACTCCATCCCGACCCTGGTCATCATGGTGCTCACCATGACCGCCGGCACCGGCGTGGTCATGTGGCTCGGCGAGCTCGTCACCGACAAGGGCATCGGCAACGGCATGTCGCTGCTGATCTTCACCTCGATCGCCAGCTCGTTCCCCGGCTCCCTGTGGGCGATCCAGCAGCAGGACGGCCGCTGGGACATCTTCGTCGGGGTCATCCTGCTCGGCTTCCTCATCATCGCGCTCGTCGTCTTCGTCGAGCAGAGCCAGCGCCGCATCCCGGTGCAGTACGCCAAGCGCCAGGTCGGCCGCCAGATGTACGGGGGCACGTCCACCTACATCCCGCTCAAGGTCAACATGGCCGGCGTCATCCCCGTGATCTTCGCCTCCTCCCTGCTCGCGCTGCCTTCGTTGCTGGCACAGTTCAACCGGTCGACCACCGGCAACCAGGCCGGCTGGGTGACGTGGATCGAGCAGCACCTCGTCCGGGGTGACCACCCGATCTACATGGCGCTCTACATCGGGCTGATCCTGTTCTTCACGTTCTTCTACGTGTCGATCACGTTCAACCCGGTGGAGGTCGCCGACAACATGAAGCGCTACGGCGGCTTCATCCCAGGTATCCGCGCCGGGCGACCCACGGCCGAGTACCTCGACTACGTGCTCACCCGCATCACCGTTCCCGGGGCCATCTACCTCGGCCTCATCTCGCTGATTCCGCTCATCGCGCTGGTGCTCGTCAACGCCAACCAGAACTTCCCGTTCGGTGGCACCTCGATCCTCATCATCGTCGGCGTCGGCCTCGAGACGGTGAAGCAGATCGAGTCCCAGCTGCAGCAGCGTCACTACGAAGGGTTCCTCCGGTAAATGCGCCTCATCATCCTCGGCCCGCCCGGCGCGGGTAAGGGCACCCAGGCCGCGAAGATCGCCGACGCGTTCGGCATCCCCGCCATCTCGACCGGCGACATCTTCCGCGCCAACATCAAGAACGAGACCGACCTCGGGCGCCAGGTGAAGGACATCCTGGCCTCGGGCGGCTACGTCACCGACGAGATCACCAACGCCATCGTGCGTGACCGCCTGTTCGAGGACGACGCCGAGAAGGGCTTCCTGCTCGACGGCTACCCGCGCACCTCGGCCCAGGTCGACGCCCTCGACGCCATTCTCGCCGAGCACGGCCACCAGCTCGAGGCGGTCCTCGAGCTCACCGTCGACGAGGACGCGGTCGTGTCCCGGCTGCTCAAGCGTGCCGAGATCGAGGGCCGCGAGGACGACACCGAGGCGGTCATCCGCGAGCGCCAGGCCATCTACCGCCGCGAGACCGCGCCGCTGACCGAGGTCTACGCCGGCCGCGGGCTGCTCGTGCAGGTCGACGGCATGGGCTCGGTCGACGAGGTCTTCGCCCGGATCAGCACCGCCCTCGAAGGGGTTGCTCGCTCCTGATGTTCGGCAGGTCCCGCATCGACACCAAGACGCCCGACCAGATCCTGCGCATGCGCAAGGCGGGTCTGGTCGTCGGCCAGACGCTCCAGCTCATGGCGCAGACCGTGCGGCCGGGGATGACCACCAAGCAGCTCGACGAGCTGGCCGAGGAGCACATCCGCGGCTGTGGGGCCACCCCGAGCTTCTTGGGCTACCACGGCTTCAAGGGCTCGTTGTGCACCTCGGTCAACGACGAGGTCGTCCACGGCATCCCGGGCTCCCGGGTGCTCGCCGAGGGTGACCTCATCTCGATCGACTGCGGTGCGATCGTCGACGGCTGGCACGGCGACGCCGCCATCTCGGTCATCGTCGGCGGCCGCGACGCGGGCCGGCCCGAGGACCTTGAGCTCATCGACGCCACCGAGGACTCCATGTGGGCCGGCATCGCCGCCCTGACGGTGGGGGAGTCGCTGTACGCCGTGGGCGCCGGGGTCGAGGACAGCGTCGTCGCCAGCGGTGAGCGGCAGGGGCGCGAGTACGGCATCGTCGAGGAGTACGTCGGCCACGGCATCGGCACGTCCATGCACATGGACCCCCAGGTGCCCAACTACCGCGTCCGCGACAAGGGCCCCACGGTGCGCTCCGGCGTGACGGTCGCCATCGAGCCGATGGTCACCCTGGGCTCGCCCGAGACCCGTGTGCTCGGCGACGACTGGACCGTGGTGACCACCGACGGCTCGCGCGCCGCCCACTGGGAGAACACCGTGGCGGTCACCGACGAGGGCCTGTGGGTGCTCACCGCCCTCGACGGTGGCAGGGAGCGGCTCGAGGCCGCCGGCGCCCCGTACGCCCCGCTGGGCTGAGCGCGCAGGCCCCCGTGGGGGCCGCTGAGCACGATTTCGTGCTGGGAACGGACTGACGTAGACTGTCACGTCGGCATGCGTGTGCGCGCGTGCCGGTTTCCATGCGTGTGTCCCAGCCTGGGGCAGACCGATGCAACGGATTGTGGAGGCTATGGCCAAGAAGGACGGTGTCATCGAGATCGAGGGCACGATCGTCGAGGCTCTCCCGAACGCGATGTTCAGGGTCGAGCTGTCGAACGGTCACAAGGTTCTCGCTCACATCTCGGGCAAGATGCGTCAGCACTACATCCGGATCCTCCCCGAGGACCGGGTCGTCGTTGAGCTGAGCCCGTACGACCTGACCCGTGGCCGGATCGTCTTCCGCTACCGCTAGCAGTCCGCACACCCCGCAAGACCTGCCGGCCCGTCCGGGACGGCAGTGCCAGATCGACTCGAAGCAGAGGCTATGAAGGTTCAGCCGAGCGTCAAGAAGATCTGCGACAAGTGCAAGGTGATCCGCCGTCACGGCCGGGTCATGGTCATCTGCGAGAACCTGCGCCACAAGCAGCGCCAGGGCTGAGCATGACCTGGGTCCCGCACGGGGCCTCCGCCCGGGTTCGCGCCCGAGCACGAGTCGCATCTCTTCGAGAAGCGCAGACAAGTGAATGACGCAGTACCCGGCCCCTGTGCGCGGCGTCGTCGACCGACGACATCCATGCCGACCAGGACGTCACCCCCGGCCCGGAGGCCGGGGACCGGTGCCCCGAGGAAAGCTTCGGGAACACGCCCGGACCGGTACTGCACCAGACCTCCGGTGAAACAAAGGAAACACACAACATGGCACGTCTTGTTGGTGTGGACCTCCCGCGCGAGAAGCGCGTCGAGATCGCTCTCACCTACATCTTCGGAGTGGGTCGTACCCGCTCCCAGCAGGCGTTGGCTGCCACCGGGGTCGACCCGAGCACCCGCGTCCGCGACCTCACCGACAACGACCTCGTCGCCCTGCGCGACTACCTCGAGGCCAACGTCAAGATCGAAGGTGACCTCCGCCGTGAGATCGCCGCCGACATCCGCCGCAAGGTCGAGATCGGCTCCTACGAGGGCCTGCGCCACCGTCGCGGCCTTCCCGTGCGTGGTCAGCGCACCAAGACCAACGCGCGCACCCGCAAGGGCCCGAAGCGCACCGTCGCCGGCAAGAAGAAGGTTGGTAAGTAATGCCTCCCAAGGCTCGTACCGCTGGCGCCAAGAAGGTGCGCCGCAAGGAGAAGAAGAACGTCGCCCACGGGCACGCTCACATCAAGAGCACGTTCAACAACACCATCATCTCGATCACGGACCCCACCGGCGCCGTGATCTCGTGGGCCTCCGCCGGCCAGGTCGGCTTCAAGGGCTCGCGCAAGTCCACCCCGTTCGCGGCGCAGATGGCTGCCGAGGCGGCCGCCCGTCGTGCCATGGAGCACGGCATGCGCAAGGTCGACGTCTTCGTCAAGGGCCCGGGCTCCGGTCGTGAGACCGCCATCCGCTCCCTGACCGCCACCGGCCTCGAGGTCGGCGCCATCAGCGACGTCACCCCCTCGCCGCACAACGGCGTCCGCCCGCCCAAGCGCCGTCGCGTCTGAGAACTGGGAGATAGAGAACACTCATGGCTCGTTACACCGGCCCCATCACCAAGAAGTCGCGTCGCCTCAAGGTCGACCTCGTCGGCGGCGACAAGAACTTCGAGCTCCGTCCCTTCCCGCCCGGCCAGCACGGCCGTCGCCGGATGCAGGAGAAGGAGTACCTCACCCAGCTGCAGGAGAAGCAGAAGGCCCGCTTCACCTACGGCGTCATGGAGAAGCAGTTCCGCGGTTACTACGAGGAGGCCTCGCGCCGCTCGGGCAAGACCGGTGAGACCCTGCTGCAGATCCTCGAGTCCCGCCTGGACAACGTGGTCTACCGCGCCGGCCTGGCCCGCACCCGTCGTGCGGCTCGCCAGCTCGTCACGCACGGCCACTTCGAGGTCAACGGCGTGCGCGTGGACGTCCCGTCCTACCGCGTCGAGCAGTACGACATCATCACCGTCCGCGCCAAGTCCGCGAACACCTTCCCGATCGAGCTGGCTCGCCAGACGTTCGGTGAGCGCCCCACGCCGGCCTGGATGCAGGTCGTCCCGGGCACGCTGCAGATCATGATCCACAGCCTGCCCGTGCGTGAGCAGATCGACACGATCCTCACCGAGCAGCTGATCGTCGAGCTCTACTCGAAGAACTGATCGCACGAGGTATGCCGCGGGGTCTCCCCGCGGCATACCTCGCCCTCGGTCGTGGCCCCGGACAGAGGGGGCACGCGACCTGGACCAACCGGTCCGAATTCCTCGGCGTCATATAGCGGTCGCCGACGAGAAAGGAATCACCCGTGCTCATCGCACAGCGCCCCACCCTCAGCGAAGAGGTCGTTGCGGACAACCGCAGCCGCTTCGTCATCGAGCCCCTCGAGCCCGGCTTCGGCTACACGCTCGGCAACTCCATGCGCCGCACGCTCCTGTCGAGCATCCCCGGCGCCGCCGTCACCAGCATCCGCATCGACGGTGTGCTGCACGAGTTCTCCACGATCCCCGGGGTCAAGGAGGACGTCACCGAGATCATCCTCAACATCAAGGGCCTGGTCGTCTCCTCGGAGCACGACGAGCCGGTCGTCATGTACCTGCGCAAGCAGGGTGCGGGCGCCGTCACCGCCGCGGACATCGCGCCGCCGGCCGGTGTCGAGGTGCACAACCCCGACCTGCACATCGCGACGCTCAACGGCAAGGGCAAGATCGAGATGGAGCTGACCGTCGAGCGCGGTCGCGGCTACGTCTCGGCCAACCAGAACAAGTCCGGTGACCAGGAGATCGGCCGCATCCCGGTCGACTCCATCTACTCGCCCGTGCTCGCCGTGACCTACAAGGTCGAGGCGACCCGTGTCGAGCAGCGCACCGACTTCGACAAGCTCATCGTCGACGTCGAGACCAAGAACTCGATGGCTCCCCGCGACGCCATGGCCTCTGCCGGCAAGACCCTGGTCGAGCTGTTCGGCCTGGCCCGCGAGCTCAACGTCGAGGCCGAGGGCATCGACATGGGCCCGTCGCCGACCGACGCCGCCCTGGCTGCCGACCTGGCCCTGCCGATCGAGGACCTCGACCTCACCGTCCGGTCCTACAACTGCCTCAAGCGCGAGGGCATCCACACCGTGGGTGAGCTCGTCGGGCGCAGCGAGGCCGACCTGCTCGACATCCGCAACTTCGGTGCGAAGTCGATCGACGAGGTCAAGGCCAAGCTCGTCGGCATGGGCCTGGCGCTCAAGGACAGCCCGCCCGGGTTCGACCCGAGCGCGATCGCTGACAACTACGGCGACTACGACGACGACTTCGCTGACGACGGCCGCGCGCTGGCCGAAGACGAGCAGCTCTGACCAACCGCCGCTGAGGTGGCGGCCGGGAAGCCGCCGCCTCACACACCAAGGAGAACCCAAACATGCCTACGCCCACCAAGGGTCCCCGTCTCGGCGGCGGTCCGGCTCACGAGCGGCTCATCCTGGCCAACCTGGCCAGCTCGCTCTTCGAGCACGACTCCATCACCACCACCGAGGCCAAGGCCAAGCGCCTGCGCCCGCTGGCCGAGCGTCTGGTGACGTTCGCCAAGCGCGGTGACCTGCACGCCCGTCGTCGCGTCCTGTCGGTCATCTCCGACAAGGGTGTCGTGCACCGTCTCTTCACCGAGATCGCGCCCGACATGGCCGAGCGCCCCGGCGGCTACACCCGCATCACGAAGATCGGCGCCCGCAAGGGTGACAACGCCCCCATGGCCGTGATCGAGCTCGTCCGCGAGCCCATCGCCAAGAAGGCCACGGTCAAGGAGGCGGAGGCCGCCACCAAGCGCTCCGCCAAGCAGGCCGAGGCCAAGGAGGCCGCGGCTGAGACCAAGGCCGCCGAGGACGAGGTCAAGGCCGAGGAGACCACCGAGGCGGTCGCGCTGCCCGAGGGTGCGATCGCTGCCAACGAGGACGGTTCCTCGCCTGACGAGGCCTACGTCGTCAAGGGCAACGCCGACTCCGGCAAGTACCACGAGGCCGACGGCCAGTGGTTCGAGCAGACGCAGGCCGAGTTCTGGTTCAAGTCCGCCGAGGACGCCGAGAAGGCCGGTTTCACCAAGGCCGGTTCCTGACCCGGGAGCCACCCGCTGCACCGTCGAAGGGCCGCTCACCCAACAGGGGGTGGGCGGCCCTTCGCCATCTCTGCGGTCCGGGAGTGGCCCGGGGTCACACGAGGGCGGGGCGGGTCCTGAAGACGCCTGCCAGCGGCAGGATGAGCAGGACCAGCACCATGGGGACGGCGAACCCGACGCGCAGTGAGTCCTGGCCGACCGCCCCGGTCAGCACCGCGCCGAGCAGACCCCCGACGTAGTTGAACTGGTTGAAGCGGGCGATGACGGCGTCCACCCGGGCCCGGCGGGCGTCGCCGTCGACGCCGCCTCCCGCGACGGCAGCCGCTGCGGAGAAGCTGAGCGGTGCGATGACCGCCACGGAGGCGCCGACGACGGTGAACCCGAGCACCGCGACCGCCCACCCCGGCGAGAAGACGATGACGGCGAGCCCGACGGAGGCGATGACCGCGCCGGTGCGCAGCAGGGCGACGGAGCCGAACCGCTCGACGGCCCGGTCGCCGAGCAACCGGGTCAGGCCACTGGCCACGAGGTAGGGGAGCGTGGCCAGCGGAAGCAGCCACGCGGGCGCACCGTGGGTCGAGCGCAGGAAGACCGGCCCCCACGTCGTCGCGGCGGTGTCGACCATGTAGAAGAGCACCATCGCGGCCCCGAGCAGGCCGAGGCGTCGCCACGGCACCTCGACGGCGACGGCGGCGGGCGCGTCGGCCTCGGCGGAGACGGCGTGCGGGAGCAGGGGTGCGGCCAGGACGAGCAGGGCGACCGCCGCCAGTGGCAGGAGCCCGGCGGTGAGCCCTGCCCCGGTCACCGCGATGGCCACGACCGTCCCGGCGATGCCGCCCACGGTCCAGGCGCCGTGGAAGGACGGCAGGATGGTTCGTCCCCACCGGTGCTCCAGGGCCACCGCCTGCATGTTGCCGGCCGCGTCGACCGCGCCGAGCCCCAGGCCGTAGACGGCGAGACCGGCCACGAAGACGGGCCGCTGCGGCGCGAGGGCGACCAGCGCCAGCCCCACGGCGATGAGCACGAACGCGGTGCGCAGCACGCGCGCACTGCCGAGCCGCACGGCGCCTGGCTCGGCGAGGACCGACCCGAGGCCGGCGAGCAGGACGACCATGAGCAGCAGTCCCGTCACGAACAGCTCGGAGAGGTCCCAGCGCTCCTGGAACCGTGGCAGCCGCGTCGTCACCGAGATGAAGAGCAGGCCCTGCGTCGCGAACGTCGCTGCGATGCCCAGGCGGTGGCGGGCGAGGTCGGCGCTGGGGTCGGTCGAGGTCCGCTGCAGGCTCACGGGGCCACTGTCCCAGACGGTCAGGGGAGGCGCGGGCCCACGCGCCGCGGCACCCGCACCCTCGAGCTCACCGGCGCCGACGCCACCGGCGCCGACGCCACCGGCGGGGACCTCGTCCACGGGCCGCGCACGGGGCTGTCCTGCAGCCGTCGCTAGGCTGCCGCCATGGTCGAGACGCCTGCGCCGGGGGACACGCTGCGCGTCCGGTTCGACCTCGCCTACGACGGCACCGACTTCTCGGGCTGGGCGGCCCAGCCGCGGCTGCGCACCGTCGAGGGTGAGCTGTCTGCAGCCCTGACCACGGTCCTGCGGGCCCCGGACCCGGTGCGGCTCACCGTGGCCGGGCGCACCGATGCCGGCGTGCACGCCCGGGGCCAGGTGGCCCACGCAGACGTCGCCCTCCAAGCCTGGCAGTCCCTCCCCGGACGGTCCGACCGCGCACCGGCCGAGGCGGCGCTGTCGCGGCTGCGCGGGGTGCTGCCCCCTGACGTGGTCGTGCACTCCGTACGGGTGGCGCCGGAGGGCTTCGACGCGCGCTTCTCTGCGCTGCGGCGCCGCTACCTCTACCGCCTCTGCGACGACCCCACGTCAGCAGACCCGTTGCGGCGCCGCGACACGGTGCTGCACAAGCGGACCCTGGACGCCGCAGCCATGGACGAGGCCGCCCGGCGGATGGTGGGGCTGCACGACTTCGCGGCGTTCTGCCGGCGGCGGGAGGGCGCCACGACGGTGCGCACACTGCTGGAGTACTCGTGGCTGCGCCTGGACGACGGGACGCTCGTCGCGACCGTGGTGGCCGATGCGTTCTGCCACTCCATGGTCAGGGCCCTCGTGGGGGCGGTCGTCCCCGTCGGGGAGGGGCGTCGCGACGCTGCCTGGCCGACCGAGGTCATGGCGGCCGGGCGACGAGACCCCGCGGTGGGCGTCATGCCTCCGCACGGTCTGTCGCTGGAGCAGGTCGTCTACCCCGACGACGCCGGGCTCGCCGCGCGCGCCGCCGAGTCACGCGCCGTACGCAGCCTGCCCGGGGGTCCCGGCGAGGCGGAGGGCGGGCGGGATGCGCCCGCTCAGGCGGTCTCGGGCAGCGGGGGACCGACCACCTCGAGCCCGTAGCGCGGCCCGACGACGTTCCAGCGCGCGATCTCCTCGCCCATCGGGCGGCCGTCGGCGCCCGGCAGCCGCCGTGCGGTGGCCGGGAGGCCCACCTCGTCGTAGAGGTCGAAGAGGTGCCCCGGGTCGGTGAGGCCGAGGAACCTGACGCCCTCGTCCCCGGTGACGCGGAAGGCGTGGGGGACGTGGGCGGGGAGCCAGATGAAGTCGCCCTCGGCCAGGTGGAAGATGTCGTCGCCGGCGCGGTAGGTCATGGTCCCGGACAGGATGTAGAAGGCTTCGGCCTCGCGGGTGTGGCGGTGCAGCGGCGTCGCCGTCCCGACCGGCTGGGTGACCAGGGCGACGCCGACGAGACCTCCGGACTCCTCGGCGGTGAGCAGGTGCTCGAACAGGCTGCCCATGGCCCAGGTGCCCCGGGCGCTGCCGGCGGGGCGGTGCACCACCTGCGAATCCGTCGTGCCGGACGGGTCAGTTGAATCATCCGCATCAGCGCGGCTCGCGATGGCGTCGACGTCGGACATGGAAGCCTCCTCGTCCATTTCGCCCGAACCAGATTCCGGCGAATATTGCTACGGTAGGTGGCGTGCCCGACACCGTCAAGACCCGCGCCTACCGCTCGACCGTCCGGGCGGAGAAGGCCCGGCAGACGCGCCGCTCGGTGCTCGCCGCGGCGCGGACCCTCTTCGTCGAGCAGGGTTACGAGCGCACGTCGGTGGCGCAGGTCGCCGCGGCTGCAGGCGTGTCCGTCGACACGGTCTATGCCGGCGTGGGACGCAAGCCCGAGCTCGCCGTCGCGGTGGTGGACATGGTCCTGGGGTCGTCCGACGAGCCCGTCCCCGCCGAGGAGCGTGACTACGTGGTCGCGGTGCGGGCCGCGGAGACCGCACGCGAGAAGATCGCGGTCTATGCCGGGGCCCTGCGCACCCTCGTCCCGAGGACGGCGCCGCTGCTCGAGGCGCTGCGGCGCGCGGGCGAGACCGACCACGCCTCGGCCCGCGCCCACCAGACGGTGATGGACCGCCGGGCGGCCAACATGCTCCTGTTCGCCCGCGACCTGCGGGCCACCGGCGAGCTGCGCGACGACCTCAGCGACCGGGACGTCGCCGACATCGTGTGGTCGACCAACGCTCCCGGCCACTGGCTGGCGATGCAGTCTCGTGGGTGGTCGGCCACGCGCTGGTCGGAGCTGCTCGAGGACCTGTGGTGCCGGGTCCTGCTCAGTCCGTGACGGCCGCGTATCCCGCCGCGTCGTGCACCGCGAGGCCGGCGAACGAGGGGGAACCCGCGTAGGCGGCGGTGATGCGGCTGAGCTGGGACTCCATCTGGGTCAAGCCCTGGCCGAAGAAGGTCTGCTTCACCTCGGTCGGGTCGGTGCCCAGGAAGGTGGTCTCCTGGCCGATCCGCACCTGTCGGCCCAGGTCGGCGCCTGCTTGGATCTCGGTGGCGGACAGGGCGATCGAGCCGTCGACCCCGTCGGCGAGGTTGCGGTAGGCCATCACCGTCACGGCGGTCGTGCGCCGTATGGTCTCGCGGTCGAGGGTCGAGCCGTTCGCAGCGATCTCGTCGTACCAGAAGGGGATGTCGGCCTCGATCGGCGCCGTCCCCGCGGCCGTGCGCAGCGTGTCGAGGGTGGAGAGGTAGCGCTTGACGACGGCCTTGCGGTTCGTCGTCCAGGCAGCGGTCGTGTAGGGCTCGATGTCGACGTGCACGCCGGTGAACAGGCCGGTCGCGAGCGCGGGCTTGAGCCAGCTGTTGACCACCCAGGTGGGGTTGTCGACCCAGCCGGGGTCGCCGCCGAGGGCGTCGACGCGCAGGCCCGCCTCGTCGGCCAGCTCCACGAGCCGGCGCAGCTGTGCGAGCTGCGGTGAGGTGCCCACGTTGGGGGGCACGGCGGCGTACAGCTGGCCGATGCCCCGAGTGGTGGCGAGGGTGACGACGGACTCGGGGTCGGAGGTGTCCCACACCCACATGGCGCGGGGTGCAGCCGGGCGGTCGGCGCGCGACGAGGTGGCCACCGCCGCGGTCGTCGACCGCACCGGCGCGGCCCCTGCGGCGGTGACGCCCACGGCGCCCAGGATGGCCACGAGGGCGACGATAGCCACGAGGCGCAGCGGGTGGGCGGTGCGGGGGGTCACGGGGGGTTCCTTTCGACGACCGCTCCATGCTCCGACGGCCGCACCGGTGCTCCTCGCCAACTTGGCCAAGGCTTTACGGTCGCCTCCACCGTTCGTCCAGGCAGGCCTCGGGCGACCGGCGTGCGGGTGCCCGGGCGGGAAGGCGTGCGTCCGCGCGATATGAAGGTGACGGACGGGCGCCCCGTGCAGCAGGCTGGACCCGTGGGCCACATCGACGTCAACTCCGTCACCTTCGTCCTGCCCGACGGCAGGCCGCTGCTCGGCGGGGTCTCGCTGCGGGTGGGTGAGGGCGCCAAGGTCGCGCTCATCGGCCCCAACGGCACCGGGAAGACGACGCTGGGCCGGATCATCGCCGGTGACCTCGTGCCCCAGGACGGCGCGGTGACGCGCTCGGGTGGGCTCGGCGTGATGCGCCAGTTCGTGGGCCAGCTGCGCGACGAGTCCACCGTGCGCGACCTGCTCGTCTCGGTCGCCCCGGCGGCCGTGCGGGCCGCTGCCGCCGAGATCGACCGCACCGAGCTGGCGATGATGGAGCGCGACAGCCAGGACGACCAGATGGCCTACGCCCAGGCCCTGGTGACGTGGGGCGACGTCGGTGGCTACGACTACGAGATCCTCTGGGACGTCTGCACGGTCGCCGCGCTGGGCATGCCGTTCGAGAAGGCCCAGTGGCGCAAGGTCACGACGCTGTCGGGTGGCGAGCAGAAGCGGGTCGTCCTCGAGGCTCTGCTCCGCGGACCCGAGGAGGTGCTGCTGCTCGACGAGCCCGACAACTACCTCGACGTGCCCGCCAAGCGCTGGCTCGAGGACCAGCTGATCGCCTCGCCCAAGACGGTGCTGTTCGTCAGCCACGACCGCGAGCTGCTCGACCGCGTCGCCACCAGGATCGCCACCCTCGAGCCGGGGAGCTCCGGCTCGAGCCTGTGGGTGCACCCGGGCCGCTTCGCGACCTACCAGCAGGCGCGCGAGGACCGGAACTCCAAGCTGGAGGAGCTGGGCCGGCGCTGGGACGAGGAGCACGTCAAGCTCAAGGCGCTCGTCGTGATGTACAGGCAGAAGGCGTCCTACAACTCCGACATGGCCCCCAAGCTGCAGGCTGCCGAGACCCGGCTGCGGCGGTTCGTCGAGGCGGGTCCGCCCGAGGCGATCCCGTTGCGGCAGAACGTCCGCATGCGGCTTCAGGGCGGGCGCACCGCCAAGCGCGCCGTCATCGCCGAGGGCCTCGAGCTCACCGGCCTCATGCGGCCGTTCGACCTCGAGGTGTGGTTCGGGGAGCGCGTCGCCGTGCTGGGCAGCAACGGCTCCGGCAAGTCGCACTTCCTGCGCCTGGTCGCCGGCGGTGGCAGCGACCCCGATGCCGAGCACCAGCCTGTGGGGGACTTCGTGCCGAAGCCCGTGGCGCACACCGGTCGGCTGCGGCTGGGGTCGCGCGTGCGCCCCGGGTGGTTCGCCCAGACCCACGAGCAGCCGTCGCTGACCGGGCGCACGCTCCTGGAGATCCTGCACCGCGGCGACGAGCACCGGGCCGGCAAGGCCCGCGAGGAGGCCGCCCGGGCGCTGGACCGCTACGGCCTGGCGCGGGCGAGCGAGCAGACGTTCGACTCGCTCTCGGGTGGGCAGCAGGCGCGGTTCCAGATCCTGCTGCTCGAGCTGTCCGGCGCGACGTGCCTGCTGCTCGACGAGCCCACCGACAACCTCGACCCGCACTCCGCGGAGGCGCTGGAGGAGGGGCTGGCGGCGTTCGAGGGGACGGTCATCGCCGTCACCCACGACCGGTGGTTCTCGCGCGGCTTCGACCGGTTCCTCGTGTTCGGCGCGGACGGACGGGTCTACGAGAGCAACGAGCCGGTCTGGGACGAGGGGCGGGTGGCCCGCGCCCGCTGAGGGTGGTTCCCGCAGGTCAAGAGAGTGCAATTTCTTGCAGAAACTTGCACAGGCCCTCTGGCGGGGTGTCGGCGCCGCGCCCTAGGGTGGCCCGCGGTCCTCTGGCAGGTGGGCCACCTTCCGCAGCAAAGGAGCTGTCATGGCCCGCAGGCCCCTGGTCGCCGCCCTCAGTGGCGCGGCCCTCGTCGTCTCGGGGCTGCTGGTCCCGCTCGGTGCGCTGCCCGCCCACGCCGCGCAGCGCACGGTGACCCTCGTCGGCTCGCTGCAGTCCGAGCTCGGCTGCGGCAAGGACTGGGACGAGACGTGCACGGCGACCGACCTCGCGCAGGTGGCCGGCACCACGACCTACGCCAAGACCGTGACCGTCCCGGCCGGGACCTACGAGTACAAGGTCGCCATCGACCACAGCTGGGACGAGAGCTACGGCGCCGGCGGCACCAAGGGTGGCGCCAACCTGCCGCTGGTCCTCAAGGGCCCCGCGAAGCTCGAGTTCAGCTACGACGACACGTCGCACCAGATCGGCGTGCGCCCGGTCCGGCTGTCGGGTCCGGCCACCAGGGCCGACCAGGCGTATGCCGGCGACTCGCTGCGTCAGCCGCTCACCAAGGAGCGCTACTACTTCGTAATGGCGGACCGCTTCGCCAACGGTGACAAGGCCAACGACCTCGGCGGGTTGTCGGGCGACCGGCTCAAGACCGGCTACGACCCCACCGACAAGGGCTTCTACCACGGTGGTGACCTCAAGGGGATCCAGCAGAAGCTCGACTACATCAAGGGGCTCGGCACGACGGCGATCTGGCTGACGCCGTCGTTCAAGAACAAGCCCGTGCAGGGCACCCCGGGCACCGAGAGCGCCGGCTACCACGGCTACTGGATCACCGACTTCACCCAGGTCGACCCGCACCTCGGCACCAACGCCGACCTCAAGGCACTCATCGCCGCGTCCCACGCGAAGGGGATGAAGGTCTTCTTCGACATCATCACCAACCACACCGCGGACGTCATCAACTACCAGGAGCAGCAGTACACCTACCGCGACAAGACGGCCTTCCCCTACAAGGACGCGGACGGCACGGTCTTCGACGACAAGCAGTACGCGGGCAAGCCCGGCTTCCCGGCCATGGACCCCGCCACCTCCTTCCCCTACACCCCGGTCTTCACCAACCCCGGCGACGCGACGGCCAAGGTCCCGGCCTGGCTCAACGACCCCACCAACTACCACAACCGGGGTGACTCGACCTTCGCCGGCGAGTCCGCGGAGTACGGCGACTTCGTCGGCCTCGACGACCTGTTCACCGAGAAGCTGAACGTCCAGCAGGGCATGGAGGACATCTACAAGTCGTGGGTCGACTTCGGTGTCGACGGCTTCCGCATCGACACGGTCAAGCACGTCAACATGGAGTTCTGGCAGTCCTTCAGCCCGGCGATGCTGGACCAGGCGCGCAAGGACGGCAACGACGACTTCTTCATGTTCGGCGAGGTCTACGACGCACGCCCGTCCTACATGTCGCAGTACACGACGACCGGCAAGCTGCCGGCGACGCTCGACTTCGGGTTCCAGGCGCAGGCCACGAGCTGGGCGCAGGGCAAGGCGGGCACCGACCTGCGTGACCTCTACGCCGACGACGACTACTACACCGACACCGACTCCAACGCCTACGAGCTGCCGACGTTCCTCGGCAACCACGACATGGGTCGCGTCGGATTCCTCCTGCAGGGCAAGGACCCGGTCGGCCCCGCGCTGATGGCGCGGGTCAAGCTCGCCGACTCCCTCATGTACCTCACCCGCGGGCAACCCATCACCTACTACGGCGACGAGCAGGGCTTCGTCGGCTACGGCGGTGACAAGGACGCGCGGCAGGACATGTTCGCGACCAAGGTCGAGGACCGCACCAAGCCGGACGGCTCGGTCGACAAGGGGTACGCCTCGCAGCCCGTCCTCGGCGGCACCGCCGGGTCACAGGACCGCTACTCCACGAGCGCGCCGCTCTACCAGCACATCAAGGGGCTCGCGGCGGTCCGCGCGGCCAACCCGGCGCTGGCCGACGGCGCCCAGGTGCACCGCTACGCCAGCAACAACGCCGGCATCTACGCGTTCTCCCGCATCGACCAGGGCAAGCGGGTCGAGTACGTCGTGGCCGCGAACAACGCGACGACGACCTCGTCGGCGACCTTCGCGACCTACGGCCACAACCAGACCTTCGCGCCCGTGTACGGCGCGAGCGGTGCGGTGCGCTCGGGCAAGGACGGCCGCGTGAGCGTGAGCGTCCCGGCCCAGTCGGTCTCGGTCTGGAAGGCGACCTCGCCGATGGACAAGCCGAAGTCGGCGCCCCCGGTCTACCTCACCTCGCCCGGTGCCGGCGACGTCGTCGGCGGTCGCGCCGAGATCGGCGCAGCCATCCCGGCCAACACCTTCGCCCAGGTGAGCTTCCTCTACCGCCCTGTCGGCACCACCGGCTGGAAGCGGCTCGGCACCGACGACAACGCCCCCTACCGCGTCTTCCACGACGTGACGGGCTTCGCCAAGGGGACCCTGCTGGAGTACCGCGCCGTCGCCAAGGACAGCGCGGGGCACCTGTCGGCCTCCTCGTCGTACGGCATCGTCGGCGACCCCAAGGCCAGCGGCGGCGGCGACGGTGGCGGCGTGGGTCCGGTGACCCAGCCCGACAGCGTCAGCGTCCCCGGCGACCACAACAGCGAGATGGGCTGCGGCGGCGACTGGGACCCTGCCTGCCCGCAGGCGCAGCTGACCCTGGACCCCAAGGACCAGGTCTGGAAGGGCAGCTACACCCTCCCGGTGGCACCGCACGCCTACAAGGCCGCGATCGACAAGAAGTGGGACGAGAACTACGGGGCCGGGGGACGGTCCAACGGCGACAACATCAGCTACACCGTGCCCGCCTCGGGTCAGGTCAGCTTCTACTACGACCACTCGACGCACTGGGTGACCAGTGACGCCGAGGGCGACATCATCACCGCTCCCGGCTCGTTCCAGTCCGAGCTGGGCTGCCCCGCCGACTGGAGTCCTGACTGCATGAAGCCGTGGCTGCAGGACCCCGACGGTGACGGCACCTACACCTGGTCCAGCGACCAGCTCCCCGCCGGCACCTACGAGTTCAAGGTGGCCCACGGCCTGACCTGGGACGAGAACTACGGTGCGGGCGGTGCGCCGGGCGGCGCCAACATCTCCGTCACGGTGCCGGCCGACGGCATGGTCACCTCCATCTCCTACGACCTCGCGACCCACGAGACCACGACCAAGGTGGCCAGGGCAGGCTCGGCCCCCGACCTGACCAAGGAGCGTGCCATCTGGGTCAACCGCGACACGGTCGCGTGGCCGGCCGCGATGGTCCCGGACGGCGCCAACCCGGCGCTGCTGAAGTGGCGCCTGGCCTGGTCGCGCACCGGCGGCCTGACGGTCGACGCCGAGGACATCACCGGTGGCTCGTCCGCAGCGCTGCGCTACGACACGAAGGGGCTGCCCGCCGGCGTCGTCGCCGCGCACCCGGAGCTCAAGGGCTACCTCGCCCTGCGGCTCGACCGCGCCACCGCCGCGCAGGTGCCGGACATCCTCGAGGGCCAGGTGGCGGTGGGCATGTACGACTCCCTGAACCGGCTGCTCGACGCCACGGGTGTGCAGACCGCCTACGTGCTCGACGACGTGTACGCCGCCGCGGCGGCCAAGCGCGCGTACGGCGTCAGCTTCGCCGGGACGAAGCCGTCCTACCGCCTCTGGGCGCCCACCGCCCAGAAGGTCAACGTGCTCACCTGGGAGCCCGGCTCCGCGGCCGACGCCCCGACGAGCGCCGCGACCCGGACCGCGATGGAGCGGGCCGACGACGGCTCGTGGTCGGCAACGGCGGGCACGCGCAACTCGCGCTACCTCTACGAGGTCACGGTGTGGGTGCCCACGACCGGGAAGGTGGAGACCACCCAGGTCACCGACCCGTACTCCGTTGCCCTGACACTGAACTCGACCAGGTCAGTTGCCGTGGACCTGGGCGACGCGGCCTACCGGCCCTCGCTCTGGTCGACGACGAAGGCTCCCGCCCTCAAGCAGGACGTCGACTCGACGATCTACGAGCTGCACGTGCGTGACTTCTCCGACGGCGACCCGACGGTGAGCGCGGAGAACCGCGGCTCCTACCTGGCGTTCGCGGAGAACGGCAACGGGACCAAGCACCTCAAGGCGCTCGCAGCTGCCGGGCTCAACACGGTGCACCTGCTGCCGACCTTCGACATCGCCTCGATCGAGGAGGACCCGGCCAAGCAGGCCAAGCCCGCCTGCGACCTGAAGTCCTACGCGCCCGACAGCGAGCAGCAGCAGGCGTGCATCGAGCCGACCCGCTCCGGGGACGCCTTCAACTGGGGCTACGACCCGTGGCACTGGATGGCGCCGGAGGGTTCCTACGCCTCCACGCCGGCCAAGGCCGACGGCGGTGCCCGTGTCGCGGAGTTCCGCACCATGGTCGGTGCGCTGCACCAGGACGGGCTCCGGGTCGTCCTCGACCAGGTCTTCAACCACACCCCGACCTCGGGGCAGGCCTCGACCAGCGTCCTCGACAAGGTCGTCCCCGGCTACTACCAGCGCCTCAACGCCTCCGGCGCGGTGGAGACCTCGACCTGCTGCCAGAACGTCGCCACCGAGCACGCCATGGCGCAGAAGGCCATGGTCGACGCGGTCGTGCTCTGGGCCAAGCAGTACAAGGTCGACGGCTTCCGGTTCGACCTCATGGGCCACCACAGCAAGGCCAACATGCTCGCGGTGCGTTCGGCGCTCGACGCCCTGACCCTCGCGAAGGACGGGGTCGACGGGAAGAAGGTCTACCTCTACGGCGAGGGCTGGAACTTCGGCGAGGTGGCGAACAACGCCCGCTTCGAGCAGGCCACCCAGGGCCAGCTCGGCGGCACCGGCATCGGCACGTTCTCCGACCGCCTCCGTGACGCCGTCCGCGGCGGTGGCCCCTTCGACGACGACCCCCGCACGCAGGGGTTCGGCAGCGGCGAGGCCACCGACCCCAACGGTGACAGCGCCGCAAACCCTTCAGCCGCAACGCGGTTGAAGCACGACACCGACCTCGTCCAGCTCGGGATGGCAGGCAACCTGCGCACGTTCTCCATGCGGCTCAACGAGAACGGCCAGGTCGCCCAGGGCAAGGACGTCGACTACAACGGCGCCCCAGCCGGCTACGCCGACCAGCCCGACGAGGTCATCAGCTACGTCGACGCGCACGACAACGAGACCCTGTTCGACAGCCTGGCGTTCAAGCTGCCGCAGGCCACCTCGATGGCCGACCGCGTGCGGATGAACTCGATCTCGCTGGCGACCACGGCGCTGGCCCAGACGCCGTCGTTCTGGCACGCGGGCGCCGACCTGCTGCGGAGCAAGTCGCTCGACCGCAACAGCTACGACAGCGGTGACTGGTTCAACACCCTCGACTGGACCGGGGCCGACAACGGCTTCGGGCACGGGCTGCCGCTCAAGGGCGACAACGAGGCGAAGTGGCCGTACATGAAGCCGCTGCTGGCAGACTCCGCCCTCAAGCCGTCGGCGAACGAGGTGCAGTCCGCGACGGCGCAGGCGCAGGAGCTGCTGCGACTGCGGTTCTCCACGCCGCTGTTCCGGCTGGGTTCGGCGAGTGCGATCAACGCCAAGGTCAGCTACCCCGCCAGCGGCACCGCAGACTCGCACGCCGGCGTCATCGCGATGCGCATCGACGACACGGTCGGCACCGACGTCGACCCTGCCCTCAAGGGCCTGGTGGTCGTCATCAACGCCTCGCCCGACGCCGTCACGCAGAAGGTGCCCGGCCTGGCCGGTTCGAGCCTGTCGCTCTCGCCGGTGCAGGCCAGTGGCGCCGACACGGTCGTGAAGGCCTCGACGTGGGACGCGGCGTCCGGTTCGGCGACGGTGCCGGCACGCACGGTGGCGGTGTTCGTGCAGCACTGACCGGGCTCACTCGGCCCAGTGCCCGGCACGTCTCGAGGTGGTGGCAGACCGTACTTTCCCGAGGGGAAGGAGACGGTCTGACACCACCTCGGCGTTCGTGGTTCCTACTGCGTGAGGACCACGTCGCTGCCGGTGAGGGTCGCGCGGAACCCGTCCTGCTCGACCTTCACCCCCGTCAGCCGCACTCCTGCAGGTAGTCCGGTCACCGTGTGGCGGATCGTCACGAGCTCGCGCGCCGCGGTCGACAGGGCGGAGTCGAGCAGTTCGGGACCGCCGAGGTCGACGCTTGTGGGGACGATGACGAGCTGGCCGTTGCCGGCGGTGACCGTGGCCGTGGCGCGGACCGCGAGCCGTCGGCCCAGGACCGTCTCGGTCCGCCGCACGCCGACGCGACCGCCGCCCGCGTCGTAGAGCTCGACGTTGTTGCCGATCTGCCGGGCGACCGTGGCGAAGGGGAAGACCGCGTCGAGGTCGAGCCGTTGCGCACGCAGGCCGTCGGTGGTCAGGCGGACGCCGGCGCCGCGGGCGGTGACGTCGGTCAGGGGACCGTCCGACGTCAGCACGCGGCTGCTGGACAGGTCGACGTCAGCCAGCCACGTCTCGCCCTTGGCGACCGATGCGGGTGCAGGGACGGCCGGGGGAGTGGACGGCGTCGCAGGGGCGCGCGTGGAAGGCGCCGCGTCGGCCACCGGCAGCGAGGCGACCACGAGGACGGCGGTGACGGCCAGGGCCACGAGGGTGGCCAGGACTCCGGCGAGGAAGGCGCGCACGGGCCCAGTCTGGGTGCTCGCACGACCTGCTGCCTCGACGTCGACGACGCCCTCGCCTCGCCCTCACGTGCCCGCCGAGTCCCGCTTGGCCGGCCTGTCGCCTCGGGCTCCCGGGCTCCCGGGCTCTCGGGCTCCCGGGTTCTCAGGGGAGAAGGGGTAAGGCGGGCGTGGGGGCGGGGGTGGGTTCGGCGGTGTCTTCGGCAGTGGGGTCGGTGCTGGTGCGTTCCTGCCGGATGGCCGGGAGGTAGAGCGCCGCGCCGAGGATGCTGAACGCACCGGCCGCGATGATGGCCGTGGTGGTGCCGGCGTGCTCGGCGAGGGGACCTAGGACGAGCAGGCCGAGGCTGTAGCAACCACCGGCGACCATGGAGTTCATCGAGAGCACCGTGGTGCGGTTGCGTGGCTGCGCCTGCCGGTGGAGCAGGGTGCTGTGCACCGGGCCGCCCGAGCCGTGCAGCGCGTAGGTGATGAGGAACGCGGTGACGAGCCCGACCGGGCCGGCCATGAGGCCCATGACGACGACGAAGCCGCCGTTGAGCACCCGGGCCACGAGGGCCGTCCAGCCGACGCCGACACGACGGCTGGTGAGCCCCGCGGCAGCGGACCCGACGGCGAACAGGCCCCACGCGGCTGCCGACACCGGGCCCATGAGGGCGCCTGCGCGGGTCTCGCCGCCGGCGACCTCGGCGAGACGCACCGGCATGAGGGTCTCGAAGGCGATCATGCCGATGGACCAGAAGACCTCGACCAGCACCAGGGCGAGCAGCACCCGCGAGGTCCGCAGGGTGCGGATGCCGTCGACCACGACAGCCGGTGCCTGCCTGACGGACAGCCGCGCCCGCCGGAAGCCGGTGGAGTCGACGTGGGTTCGCGGCTCGCGCACCAGCAGGGACACCGCGACCAGGTGGAGCACGAGGAAGCCGATGGCGCACCAGTACGGGAACTCCAGGGCGGTCATCGACCGCACGGGGTGCCAGGCGATGAGGCCACCCGAGAGCAGCGCGCCCGAGGCGATGGCGAGGCCGAGCACCACCCCGGCGCGCGAGAGCGCGTCCTCCACCCTGGTGGTGGGGTCGTCGGCGTGCGCGGTGTCGACGTACCAGGACTCGAGCGGCCCGGAGTCGAGCGCGCGGAAGACCCCCTGCAGCAGCATGGCCACGACGAAGGCGGTGAAGGTGTGCGCGGTGATGAACAGCAGGGCCGACAGGAGGGCCACGACTGCCGAGGCCACGAGCACCGGGCGCCGGCCGAGGGCGTCGGCGAACCCACCGGTGGGCAGCTCGAGACCCAGCACCACGAAGCCCTGCATCGAGAAGATCACGCCGATCTGGGCGAGGCTCATGTGGCGCTCGAGGGCGAGCAGCGTGACCACGCCGATGATCAGCCCGCCCGGGAACCAGCGGGTGAACGTCAGCAGGAGCAGGACCGCGCGGGCGCGGCGGGCGGTGAGGGGGGCGTGGGTCATGACTGCTCCGTTCCTCGCGGTACGCGGTCGAGGTCGAGGGGGTAGGTGGCGGTGTAGACGGCCAGGCGTCGCGCGTTGGGGTTGCCCTGCCCGACGCGGCGGTAGCGGGCGATGAGCTCGTCGAGCTCGGCCTTGAGCTCCTCGACCTGGGCGGCCGTGGCGACGATGAAGGAGTCGTTCATGCCCACGGCGTCGCGCCACTCGGTCGGCCAGGTGCCCTCGACGTCGAGCCACCGCTCGAACTGCTCGGAGAAGTGCCGCGTGTAGTCGCGCACCAGCCAGTTGAGTGCGGTCTCGGAGTCCTCGTCGCCGACGAAGTCGCTCGGCTCGAACTGGTGGCTCTCGGTCGCGGCCTGCCACAGCCGTCGCTTCCCCTCGCCCTCACCGGTGTCGCTGACCAGGCCGACCGACTCCAGCTTGCGCAGGTGGTAGGAGGTGGCCCCCGAGTTGGTCCCGAGGTCGGCCGCGAGGTCGGTGGCGGTGGCGGGGCCGCCGACGCGCAGCCTCGACAGCAGCCGCGAGCGCAGGGGGTGGGCCAGCACCTTCAGGGAGGCGGCGTCGAGCCGGATGCCGGTCAGCCCGGCGCTCGTCTGGGGGGTGGAGCGGGAGGGGGTCTCGGAGGCCATGCGTGCACAATACCTGTGCACACTCTGTTTGCACAAGAGTTGGGCACTACGACCTCCGCGGCACGTTTCCGCAGGTCAGGGGGCGTGCGCAGGTGTTCCCAGAGCGATTTGGGCGCTGGTCGTGCCACCCGTAAACTTGATCACTGTTGTGCCGTGCGCCCTCGCAAGGCGACACACCAGCGCCTCGGGCGCCCACGGCACACCGTTCCTTCCCAGCAAGCAAAGGGCCAGTACATTGCGCACTTTCACCCCGAAGCCGGCCGAGGTCACTCGGACCTGGCACGTCATCGACGCCACGGACGTCGTCCTGGGTCGCCTGGCGAGCCAGACCGCGATCCTCCTGCGTGGCAAGCACAAGACCACCTTCGCGCCGCACGTCGACGGTGGTGACTTCGTCATCATCGTCAACGCCGACAAGGTCGCCCTCACCGGCGCCAAGCTCGAGCAGAAGAAGGCCTACCGCCACTCGGGCTTCCCGGGCGGCCTGCGGAGCACCTCCTACACCGAGCTCCTCGCCAAGAGCCCCGAGAAGGCCATCGAGAAGGCCGTTCGCGGCATGCTCCCGAAGACCACCCTGGGGCGCGAGCAGCTGACGCACCTCAAGGTCTACGCCGGTGGCGAGCACCCCCACCAGGCGCAGCAGCCCAAGCCCTTCGAGATCTCACAGGTCGCGCAGTAAGTCCGCAAGGACCTGTGCAAGAAAGCGAATTGAGGACATCACGTGGCTGACACCACCGAGAACATCGACTCGACCGACGAGGTCGAGCTCACCGAGTACACCTCCGAGTCCGAGGGCCCCGTCTCCGGCGAGGCCGTCCGTCGCCCCAGCGCGTCGGCTCCGGGCGCCGCGACCGGTCGTCGCAAGCAGGCCATCGCCCGCGTGCGCATCGTCCCCGGCACCGGCGAGTGGAAGATCAACGGGCGCACGCTCGAGCAGTACTTCCCGAACAAGGTCCACCAGCAGATCGTCAACGAGCCGCTCACGCTGCTCGAGCTCGACGGTGCGTACGACGTGCTCGTGCGCGTCCACGGTGGTGGCCCCTCCGGCCAGGCCGGCGCGGTCCGCCTCGGCGTCGCCCGCTCGCTGAACGGCGTGGACGAGGAGCTGAACCGTCCGGCACTCAAGAAGGCCGGCTTCCTCACCCGCGACGCCCGCGTCCCGGAGCGCAAGAAGGCTGGTCTCAAGAAGGCCCGCAAGGCGCCTCAGTACTCGAAGCGCTGATCCCGGCCGGGCGCCATACCCGGCGCCCACTGGATCGACCCGAAGGCGGCACCCCACAACGCGGGTGCCGCCTTCGGCGTCTGGGGGAGTAGGTTCGCCCAGACGCCTCCTGCCGCGTGCCGATGCCGATCCCGGTATGCCGCGAGCACCTCCGTTCGTCGAAAGGCTCTTCCTCCATGGCACGACTGTTCGGGACCGACGGGGTCCGCGGCCTCGCCAACGTCGACATCACCGCCGAGCTCGCCCTGCGGCTGAGCGTCGCCGCGGCACACGTCCTCGGCGACGAGGCGCGCAAGCACGGTCGTCGCCCCAAGGCCGTCGTCGGGCGCGACCCGCGGGCCTCCGGCGAGTTCCTCTCGGCCGCGGTCATCGCCGGGCTCGCCTCTGCGGGCGTCGACGTCTACCACGCGAACGTGCTGCCGACCCCGGCCATCGCGTTCCTCACCGCCGACACCCACGCCGACTTCGGCGTCATGCTCTCGGCGTCGCACAACGCCATGCCCGACAACGGCATCAAGTTCTTCGCGACCGGTGGGCACAAGCTCGACGACGCGATCGAGGACGAGATCGCTGCGCTGCTCGACCAGGACTGGGAGCGCCCGACGGGGGCCGACGTGGGCCGCGTCGTGACGATGCCCGACGGCCACACGCGGTACATCTCCCACCTGCTGGCCGTGCTGCCCCACCGGCTCGACGGGGTCTCGGTCGTCATCGACGGCGCCCACGGCGCCGCGAGCTCGGTCTCACCCGAGGTGTTCCGGCTCGCGGGGGCGACGGTCCACGAGATCGGCACGGAGCCCGACGGCCTCAACATCAACGACGGGTACGGCTCGACCCACCTCGACCACCTCAAGGCGGCCGTGCTGGCCCGCGGGGCGGACCTCGGGATCGCGCACGACGGGGACGCCGACCGCTGCCTGGCCGTGGACGCGGCCGGCACCGAGGTCGACGGCGACCAGATCATGGCGATCCTCGCGGTCGACATGAAGCAGCGCGGCGTGCTGGCGCAGGACACCCTCGTCGCCACCGTCATGAGCAACCTCGGCCTCATCCAGGCCATGGAGCGTGAAGGCATCACCGTGCGCCAGACCGGCGTCGGCGACCGCTACGTGCTGGAGGAGATGCGCGCTAGCCAGCTGTCCCTGGGGGGAGAGCAGAGCGGGCACGTGATCTTCCTCGACCACGGCACCACCGGCGACGGTGTCCTCACCGGGCTCATGCTGGCGGCTCGCATGGCCTCGACCGGGCGGTCCCTGGCCGACCTGGCGGCCGTCATGCGCCGCCTGCCGCAGGTGCTCGTCAACGTCAAGGGCGTCGACAAGTCCCGGGTCGAGAGCGACGAGGAGCTGCAGGAGGCCGTGGCCAAGGAGGAGGCGGCGCTCGCCGGCTCCGGCCGGGTGCTGCTGCGCAAGTCGGGCACCGAGCCGGTCGTGCGCGTCATGGTCGAGGCGGCCGAGGAGGACGAGGCCCACGCGGTCGCGGGACGCCTGGTCGACGTCGTCAAGGAGCGCCTCAGCCTCTAGGGTTGCGCACCTTTGACGGGTTGTCGCCGTCAGCCCTCGTGCAGCAGGTCGTCCACGATGTGCCGCGCGATCTCGAACGCGCTCGTCGCCGCCGGTGACGGTGCGTTGAGAACGTGCACGACCCGGCCTGACCGCTTCACCAGGAAGTCGTCCACGAGGCTGCCGTCGCGCCGTACGGCCTGGGCCCTGACGCCAGCGGGGGCCGGCAGCAGGTCCTCGTCACGCAGCTCCGGCACCAGTCGGCGCAGGCTGTCGGCGAACCGGTGTGCGGACAGCGACCGTGCCATCTCGTGCGCACCTGTCCGGAGGTGGCGGGCGGCGAGCCGCCAGGAGCCGGGGAAGGCCAGGGTGTCCCGCAGGTCGGGCCACGAGGCCGTGCCCCAGGTGTAGCCCTCACGGGCGAGGGCGAGGACAGCGTTGGGCCCGGCGTGCACCTCGCCGTCGATGCCCCGGGTCAGGTGGACCCCGAGGAACGGCAGGTCCGGGTCAGGCACCGGGTAGACCAGCCCGCGCACGAGGTGCGTGGCAGCGGGGGCGAGCACGCGGTACTCACCCCGGAAGGGGACGATCCGGGTGTCGGGCTCGTGCCCCAGCCGGCGGGCGACCACGTCGGCGTGCAGCCCCGCGCACGCCACGACCAGGTCGGCCGGGAGGTCGCCCCGGGTGGTGCGGACGGTGACGCCGCCGCGGGCGCCCATCCCCGCCGTACCGAGCGCCGGCGCAGCAGGCGTCGAGGTGCCGAGCACCTCGACGCCCAGCAGCAGCGTGGCGCCGTACGCCTCCAGCCGGCGGACGAGGGCCGCGCAGACCCTGCCGTAGTCCACGACCCCCGTCTCGGCGACGTGCACGGCGGCGAGCGCATCGACGTGCGGCTCGTGCTCGCGCGCCCCTGCAGGGTCCAGCTCGGTCACTGTCAGGCCGTTCTCGCGACCTCGTGCGGCAAGCTGCCGGAGCCGCGGCAGCTCGTCCGCCCTGGTGGCCACCACGAGCTTGCCGCACACCTCGTGCGGGATCCCCTCGGCGCGGGCGAACTCGACCATTAACGTCGCACCCGCCCGGCACAGGCGCGCCTTGGCCGAGCCCGGCGGGTAGTAGAGCCCGGAGTGGATGACGCCGCTGTTGCGCCCGGTCTGGTGACGGGCCCAGCCCGGCTCCTTCTCGACCACGGTCACCTCGGTACCGGGCCGGGTGCGGCACAGGCGCTCGGCGACGGCCAGGCCGATGATGCCGCCGCCGACCACGACGACGCGCTGGGACCTGGACATGCCCCCAACCTAGGTCCAAGTGGTGGAACCCACCGAAACCGAGGGAATGGTCCCCAGGGGCCCGCGGTTGCCCCAGAGGTACCCATCCCCGACAGGCAGGACCACCATGCCCTTCGAAGCAGTGAACGAGACGCTCTACACCACCGCCGCCTCCGCCCAGGGTGGGCGCCAGGGACGGGTCAGGAGCGAGGACGGGGTCGTGGACCTGCCGCTCGGCAAGCCCGGCAGCACGAGCAACCCCAAGGCCAACCCGGAGACGCTGTTCGCGTCCGGCTACGCCGCCTGCTTCAGCGGTGCCCTGGCTGCGGTGGCCCAGAAGGAGGGCATCGACGTCAGCACCTCCACCGTCACCGCGAACGTCGAGTTCGGCAGCACCGACACCGGCTTCGGCCTCGCGGTCGCGCTGACTGCCGACGTCCCGGGTGTCGACGACGCGACCGCGCAGAAGCTCGCCGACGCTGCCCACGAGGTCTGCCCCTACTCCAAGGCGACCCGCGGCAACATCGACGTCACCATCACCGGCAAGGGCGCCTGAGCGACCCGGCCGCCCACGCAGAGGGCGGGGTACGGCGCGTGCTCACCA